>JAYRQZ010000066.1:0-13757 GCA_041910355.1 Candidatus Woesebacteria bacterium
CCAATTTCTTGAAAATCGATTGGATTAGATCATAGTCAATTTTTCCTGTTTGGGGAATTCCAATAATAGTTACTTTTTTTAACTTTTCAATTTTTTGCAAATATTTCAGTTGAAACCCCAAATCATAATCATGGGCTGTAACTCGTCCCAATCCAGTAAACTTATCAATAACTTCTTCGTCAAAAATTGTAACTTTATTAATTCCCACAACTGTATCAAGAATTATTAAATTATCCAAAACAGGAATATCCTGATTAATATTAATAACTTGCCAATCAATATCGTTCATTTTTTTTGTTACCTCAAACACCCGGTTATCTATATCCATATCTTCATTCCCCAAGACAAATACTTTCATATAAGCTATCATACCTCAAATGACCAGAACCGAAACCGGCACAAGTCTTATTAATCGGTTTATCCAAAAACCAACAGAATTGCACCTTCCTTGTCAACCACGCAAATTCCCGGATTTATATTCTTTTTTAAATTTAATCGATCCACGTCATCCCAACAATCTTAAAACAGTCGAATGTTATCTATTTGGCAACAAGTTAACCAAACCTTATCCTAAAAAAGATTTGATTGCTCAATACCAAGAACGGGTAGGGGTAGACATTGCCGCAGCTCTGGATAAAATATTACCCGAAACTATTTATCCCACCCATTTTTTTCAAGTTGCTTTTATCGCCGCCAAAGATCCCGGCGATCCGGTTGTCAAAATTAATGGTTGCGCCATTTTCCCGGGTAAAATATTATCAATTGACGGAAATAGTGCTATTGTAAGCCGACCAGTTTATCCTGATTTTAGAAATATCGAACAACAAATTGAATTACCATCAAATCATCAATTTTCTATTAACAAAATAGTTGCCCTGCATCTTAATTCTGCTTTCACCATTATTACACCTGAACAGGCCCGAAACCTTGATTATTGGAATCGCCGGGTAGCATCATTAATTTAACGGCCACACTTGTACACCAGTTTCAATATCAGTTATCACCACCGCCTTTACCGGACAAGCCTGCGCCGCCATCAATACATTTGCCTCATTATCGGTTGCCCCATCTTTTAACACTGCTTTATTTTCACCATCCATCACAAACACACTCGGTGACACCGCCACACAAGTTGCTGCTCCAATACAGACATTTCTTAATACTTTTACCTTGTATTTACCAATATTGATTGTTTTGTCTTCGTCCATATTTAAATTAAATTAATAAAATTGTTCCTGATATATTTTATCGCTGTCACATCCTAATTCCTCAAACACTTTTTTGGCTTCTTCCATCATCGGCTTATTACCACACAAATAAACACTACATTTGTCAGCAGTTTGATAATCATTTTTTATCACATCAGTAATATGTCCGGTTAAACCGGTCCAGTTGGGGCCTGGTTTTGATAAGCATAATCTAAATTTAAAATTTGGAAAATCCTTCTCTAATTTTTCAAAATTTTCCTTCCAAAATATATCTTCTTCAAATCTCAATCCAAAATATAACCTAATCGGTTTTTGAATTTTTTTAACTACTAACACCTCTTCTATCATTGATTTCAATGGTGCCAATCCCGATCCCGTACCCATAAATATCATTTCTTCTGTTCCATCATCTGGTTTTAAGATAAAAGTTCCAAACGGTCCGATATAGTTTATCTCTTCTCCATCTGTTAGTTTTTCAAAATATTTTGACCCAATCCCGCCAGGACTGACATCAATTAATAATTCAAATTGGTTGCTACCTACCCTACCGGCAACTGAATAAGAATTGATTCGGTCTGCCGCTACTTTGACACTTATATATTGACCACCGATAAATTGAAAAGGAACATCCGTTTCTAAAATAAAATGATGAATTTTACCGTTTAACAGCTGATGCGATTTTACCCTCGCTTTTTTAAACTGCGGTCCACCAGTTAATATTTCATTTTTCTTTTTTAAAATTACCTTAGCATCAAGGGCATAAACTCCAGACAAAGTAACTTTGACCGGATTTATTTCAATTTCTTCTATATCATCACAACTTTCTGCCAAATTAGCTAACGCCAACATTGTTTTATATAACTCGTCCAATTTATACGGCATCTCTCCCCGATATCCATTTAACAATTTATATACTTTTGAATTCATTATCAAATTTTTGGCCTCCGCCATATTAATCGGCAACAAATGCAAATTTCGATCATTAATCAGTTCTGCTAATTGTCCTCCGGCACCAAAAAGCATTACTAACCCAAAATTAGGGTCTTTTTTTACTCCTATAATAACTTCAACCCCGCCGACAATTTCTTTCTGAACTTGAACCTTAATATCTTCAACTTCCGGTGCCAATTGCTCAATTTTTCGACCCAATCTTCCCCAAGCCATTTTCAACTGATCACTATCATAAATTTGAGTTACTACTCCGCCGACATCTGATTTATGAAGTAACCCCGGCGATGATAATTTCAGCACCACCGGTTTACCGACCTTTTCAGCAAAATCTTCTGCCTGATTAATATCGGCCACTTCTAAAGTTTGAGGTGTCGGAATATTGGCCGCCATCATCATTCTGTTGGCTTCAATATTATTTAAAGTTAACCGGTTATCGCCCAATACCGATTTAATAATTTCCTTAACAGTAACTAAATCTGGTCTATCCGACAATGTTTCCGATTTAGATAGCACCGATTGTTCTTTTCGCCATTTTTGCCACTGCCACATCATCGCCATTGTTCTGATCGCTCTTTCCGGAAAAGCAAACGACGGAATCCTATTTTGATTCAATATCTTTTCACCTTCTGTTGTCTGACCTCCGCCCACAAACGAGCATAAAATTGGTTGGGAGTATTTTAACGATAACTGGCTAATAATCTCCGCCGTCATTTCAATTTGAGTCATCAATTGCGGCGTTAGAATTACTATCACCCCATTAACTGTTTTTTCCGACAACACAATCTCCAGCGCCTCTCCGAATCTTTTGGCCAATGCATCTCCCAATAAATCAACCGGATTTTGAAAATTTGCCATCCTCGGTAAGCATTTCTCTAATTTCTGTTGTGTTTCCGGACTAAATTCAGTCAAAACTAATTCAGTCTGACTTATAGTATCAGTGCTTAATACTGCCGGACCACCAGCATTGGAAATAACTGCCACCCCCGGACCTTCCGGTACATTTTCCCACGCCAATGCCCGGGCCAAATCAAAAAAATCACCCAATTCCGAGCATCGGATTACTCCGGTCTGTCTTAATGCCGCGTCAAGCACATTGTCTTCTCCGGCAATTGAACCGGTGTGTGATTGCATTGCTTTTGTTGCTGCTTTTGACTTACCTGGTTTTAACACAAACACTGGGTTGTCCATTGATATTTGCCGAACCGTTTTCACAAACTCTCGACCATCACTAATCGATTCCATATACAAACCTACCGGTATATATTTTGACAATCCGGTTTGTACTAAATTTTGCTCATTAATTTGGGTTAACAACCAATGTTTTAAGATTGTATTTTCATTAACTATCGCTTTGTTGCCAATTGTTACCAATTGATCAAAACCCATACCGGTAGCACTACACCAATCAAACATTGACGCCGCCAAGGCTCCAGATTGAGACACAATTCTCAAATTTCCGGTTGTTGTCGTTACCTGGCCAAATGTTACATTAAGTTTTTTACCGTTGTTAGCAAAACCCAAACAGTTCGGACCCAAAATTCTTAAATTATATTTATTAGCTATTTCAATTAATTGTTTTTCTAAATTTTCTCCATCTACCCCGGCCTCCTTAAAGCCAGCCGAAAATACCACCACATTTTTTATACCCTTTTCTCCTATCTGATTTAATACTGTTAATACCACTTCAGCCGGTACCGCAATTACCGCCAAATCCGGCACTTCTGGTAACGATTCAACATCCGGATAAAACTTCATTTTTGATACCGCACTAACATTGGGATTAACCGGATATATTCTGCCCCTAAAACCTGACACAATAATATTCTTAAGTACAATTGCCCCTACTTTTTCCGGATTAGCTGATACTCCAATTACCGCTATTGATTGAGGCGAAAACAATCCAGTCAAATCATTGTCAATCATATTTAAGACTAACACATCAGTGCTTAGCCATCATACCTACAACAATCATCAAAATCCCCATTACCAAACTCGCCCACAAAGTGGTTACAAAAGAATTACTACTAACTCCAGGTACGATTTTCAAAGCCAATTGCAAAATTAATGCGTTTATTATTAAAGTAAACAATCCCAAAGTCAAAATATTTATCGGTAAAGTTAATAACAATAACGCTGGCTTTACCAAAAAATTTAATAAACCCAAAATCAGCACTAAAACCAATGCTCCCATAAAATCATTCACTCTAAAACCCGGCACTAAATAAGCCGTTGCTAAAACAATCAATGCTCTTAAAACTAAACTCAATAATGTATCCATTATCAAATTATAATCTATTTTCTTATTTCTGTTCAATTAATTATGTTATCCTTATAGTGTTAATGTTTAATTCTCCCTAAATGAATATCCAAATCATCGGTGATAACTTTAACGTCTCTGCCCGCACTAAAAATCTGGTGGCTGAAAAAATTGGCCAAAAACTAGATAAACTTCTGACCAAATTTGACCCCCAGATGAGATCAGCCCTGCTTAAAATTGAACAGGATAAACTAAAAATATTTAAAGTAAATTTTGATATGAACCTTCCCGGTAAAGAACACATCTACGCCGAAACTACCCACAAAATCTTAAAATCGGCTCTGATTGATTTAAATCAGCAAGTAGAAAAACAAATTAAAAAATATAAAGCTGATTTATCTAACTACAGCGTCAGTTAATTCGCTATACTATTTTTATGTTTTTAATTTTCTTTCTCGGATTAATGTTTTTCCGGGTAAATTATTCTAATGCCCAAATCCCAATTCAATACCAATTACTCCAGGCTTATCGACCTTATACCTCCTTCTCAAATAATTTAATTCCTTTAATCTCTCCTACACCAACAACAACCCTCGTATCAGGTCAAGTTTTGGGACTATCTACTATTTCATCGACACCCACGCCACTTCCAAAAGTTGGCGGAGATGGCAAAATTATCACCATAGCCGTACTTGGCGATTCAATGATCGACACCCTAGGGTCAGATCTGTCTCAACTCAATAAATCACTGGCGCTTTATTATCCTTATTATAAATTCAACCTTCTCAATTACGGCGTCGGTAGTCAAACAATTGAATCAGGTATTTATAGATTAACTCACGACTACGATTATCGGGATAAACATTTTGAA
Organism: Candidatus Woesebacteria bacterium; assembly: GCA_041910355.1. Classification (GTDB taxonomy): domain Bacteria; phylum Patescibacteriota; class Microgenomatia; order UBA12405; family UBA12405; genus JAYRQZ01. The sequence goes on from JAYRQZ010000066.1 coordinate 5,288, forward strand.
AGTATTGTTTCTCAAAAACCGGATATCGTTGTTATTGAGTCCTTTGCTTACAATAATTTTGGCAACTCCCAAGCCGGTATTGACCGTCATCGTCAAGGTATCGAATCAATTATAAATACCCTAAATAAACAATTACCCAACACCAAAATTGTCTTAGCTGCCACCATTTCCCCCAATTCAATTATCTTTGGCAATGGTATCAAAGACATTCATTACACCGCTATTGAAAAAATTGAAAAAGCCTATACAGTTAAACTCTATCTTCAAAATCTGGTTAATTTTGCCAACACCAAAGGATATCCTTTGGCTGACGCTTATCATTCCAGTTTATTTGGAAATGACGGCTTCAAAGAATTTATTAGTAAAGACGACAGTCTTCACCCGTCTGATTCTGGTGCTATCTTTTTTTGCGACACCCTCGCCGACACTATCTCTCGCCATAAGCTAATTGAATAATTATTTGTACATTTCTAGAAATTTGTTATTTGTAATTTCCATATTTTGCGATAGAATATGAACTATGGCCAAAGCAAAAAAAACACCTCGAATTCTTATCGCTCTCTGCTGTTCTGTCTGCGGAGCTCAAAATTATTTGTCCGAAAAAAATAAAACCAACACTCCCGACAAACTTAAATTCATCAAATACTGCAATTGGTGTAAAAAACGGACCGAGCATAAAGAAAGTACTAAACTAAAGTAATTAGTAATCAGTAATCAGCAATTGGAAAACAAAATCATCTCTGCTCTGGAAAATATTTATATCTCCCCTCTCGAACTGTGTAATCTAAATTGCCGTTATTGCTACACTCAAAAAACTAAAAATATTTTATCCAATACTCAAATATTAAGTTTTGTTAAACAATATTCTAATTATATTCATAAATCATACTTCATAAATCTTAAATCTATAATTTTTTGTGGTGGTGAAGTGTTTACTCTTTCTAATTTCCCAACACTAGTTAACCAGTTAATAGAACAAAATATATTTATTAGCATCATCACCAACGGTACCATCGACAAATTGTCTAAAATAAAAAAAGCTAATTGTTGCCAATTATTAATATCTTTTGACGGACCGGAACACATCCACGATACTAATCGGGGAAATGGTAATTATCAAAAATCAGTATCTTTTGTAGAACACGCCCTAACGCTTGGTTTCCCGGTTGAAATATTTTTCCTAATTACCAAAGATTCCTTCCCCTACCATAACACTTTTCCTGCAATTATATCTAACGCTCTAAAGCTCTATAGTTCTAATCCCCTCTCTTTTACCTATCTTACTGACCGTCTTGGCTCTCTTACCCCACAGCAAACAAAATATATCCGTCAACATTACCGATGTTTTCCGCCCAAACATTTCGGTTGTAACCAATTATCACTCCAATCAGACGGCAAATTTTATGGCTGTTGTGAATCAAAATTATCACTTGGAACATTATCCGATCCACTCGATAAAGTAGTTAACAAATTTATAAAAAGAATTATCAAAAACCCTCTTTGCTCCGACCCAAATTATTTTTGTAATTTAAATGTTAACAAAATATTATAATTATTTATATTTCGCAGAAATGATTTTTTAGAGCATTGAACGTGAGCAATCCACATTCACCGCGAGAAAAAATTATTTCAAGAAAATATTATGGATCTATCTAAATTACTTAAAATCACCCGTCAATATTTTTGGAACCTTAATTTTACCGAAGTCGAAATCCCTTATCTTAATCCGAATATTCCCAACGAACCAAATATTTATCCATTTAGCACTATTTGGACACATACCGGTGATAAATTTTATCTGCCAACTTCACCGGAAATGGCACTAAAAAAACATTTGTCTACTCACAAAACTAATTGTTTTGCCGTCAGTCATTGTTTTCGCGATCTTGAATCAGCCGGTCCACATCACACCCCCGAATTTTTAATGCTCGAATGGTACGAAATCGGTCAAACCTATCTTGAACTTATGGATTCAGTTAAAAAATATATCTCTCAATTTATAGATATCAAATTTACCCATCTAAATCTTCCCCAAAATCTACCCGACAACGAACCCGATTTTAATCAATTTTTTCTAAACCAAATTGAACCGACCTTACCCCGGCAAGGTGGTGTTTTTATCACCGGCTATCCTTCTTTTTTATCACCCCTCGCATCATCAAATAATAATATCGCCAACCGGTTTGAACTGTACCTAAACGGCATCGAAATAGCCAATGGCTGCACTGAAAATATTAAATACTCACAATTAAAACCCTATCTTTCTACTTCAATTATAAAAGATTTTAGCAATATTCCTTCCTCTGCTGGTGTCGGCCTGGGAATAAACCGGCTATTATCATTTTTTAATTCGGTTAACGTTTAATTTTCTTAGCATTACATCACGTTCATCGTCCGGTAATAGCTCGCTAATTTCAATTACCATTTTATCTGCCGCTTCCTCTTTATTTAATCCAATTACATCAAATTTTGTCCCTATTCGGACATAAATCACTCCTTTACGTTTCCACATCGCCACCGGTATTATCGGCAGATTCGCTTCACTGACATTAATTGCAATCTCCCCGGCTCCCCACTGTGGGTATCTTTCTCCATCTACTCCCCCCGTGGGTGCTAAAGCCAGTATTTCACCATCCTCGACTACTGTTTTTATTGACACCGTTTTAACACTATCTCCATTATTGGCTGATAAATCAATTGCATTTTTAGGAAACATTCCCGTAAATCTACTGGATTTATCATCAATCCAGGGTGTTATCAACTTTTCCAATTTATTATGAAACGGCGAACTTCTTCCCACCACCACTCTAATATCTCTGCCGGCAATTTCTTTCGATACCCTAACCACCTCAAACATTCCCGGAAACAATATATCTCCCAGAGGATGATTAAATACCAACATCGCACCACCGTTTTCAGGTATATTTTCACCTCCAACCGATACAATTTTTAATTCTTCAATATATCTTAAAGCATCATCGTAAACATCCCGTGTTTCTGGCAAACTATTTGAAAATACTCCAGCAATATACTCTTTAAGCAAACCGCTTCGATGCATTACCCCGGCAACTTCAAATCCCTTTACCATTTCTTTAACAAATTTATTACTCATAATGACTCATAATATATCATATTCCGCCCCTAATATATAATAATTTATTAACATTTAATTATTTTGTTATAATTAACTATGCCTGAAAATCAAAAAAACACTCAAGTTAAAGCTCCTCAAAAACCTTTACCTCAAATTCCGCCCAAACCTTTTAGTACTCAATTTCAGCAATTTAAAAAACCAATATTCAAAGGACCGAATTTTAGTAGCAGTAACGCTTTTCGTAACCAAAACCGAGGTAGCGGTGGAAAATAATTAACTTTAGTTCTATTCTTAATTATCCGATATCTATATTTATTATTATTTTTTAGTTTTATTTTAACTTTGGCTTTGCTTAGTCAGCCAACATGGCCTTCTTTTTTTTCTTACCAAGAGAAGATTGATCCAAACACAATAACCGATTATTACGATTCGTTGGCTCAAACCGGATATTTCAACAATCAATTAGTTTTCGTTCCCAGACTCAACCAACAAATATTAGGTGAATCGGCTAGTCTCGCTAACCCGGATACAACCAAACGAATCGAAGTAGATTTAACCAACCAAAAGCTCTATGCTTACGAAAATAATAATTTAGTTTTTGAATATACTATTTCGTCCGGTACCTGGAACCGCACTCCAACCGGCACCTTCACTGTCTGGGCCAAAATTCGTTCTCAAAAAATGTCCGGTGGATCAAAAGAACTGGGTACTTACTATTATTTACCCAATGTTCCCTACATTCTGTTTTATTACAACGATAAAGTCGCCAAAAAAGTTGGTTACAGTATCCATGGTGCCTATTGGCACAACAATTTTGGTACTCCGATGAGCCATGGTTGTATCAACATGCGAATCTCTGAAGCCGGTCAAATATACAGTTTTGCCGATATTGGTACTCAAATTACCGTTTTTGGCAAATATAAACCCAAACTTTCTTTAAAATAATATTATTTTCTTAATCCAAGCTTTTTTAATTCCCTGTCTACTTTAGCATATAACTGTTTTTTGGTACCGTTATTTTCAATTACAAAGTCAGCCCAAGAAATACATCCATCTAAATTCTGCCTATTAGGATCAAGCGACCACCTTTCTCTACCTTCACTGGCCACAAATTCAACAAAAGTTACATTATCAGTCAACCCTCTTCTTTTTAAAATCCTTTTGTATCTAATTTCAACGTCCGCATCCACTGCCCACAATTTTCCACCATTACTCTTCAATCTATTCACTTCTCCCACCGTTCTTAAACTTTCAATTACACTATTTTCACCAACTATCACTGCCCTTTGACACAACTCTCCAATTACAAAATCTGGACCGTATAATTGTCTCAATTCATTTCCCATATCAATTAATGATTGTCTGTCTATCATCAAACCCCGTCGTTTAACCTCTTGGGTCAACAACTCTCTAGCCGAAAAATGAACAAAACCGTATTTATCTACCAACCTCCTTACCACTTCTCCTTTTCCCGCTCCGTTAGTACCGGTTATACCTATAATCACAAATAGATTATAGCCGAAATCAAAGCCGAATTTGTGGTATAATCAGATACGAAAACAGTATTCTCCGTTTAGAATTCAATAGATGTTTTTGCCCATTTTTATGGTTCAAGAAGACAATTTTAAAGTTGGTGAATATATAATCGATTCCGATCAGATTTTTAAAGTCTCCAAAATCGATTCTGACAGGCTTTATTACCAACCAATCAACACCGATGGTCGTTATCAGACAATTCATGGCTCAATTCCCATTAAAAATGTTTCCAGTTCCGGATTCAGACGATTATTATCTGCTAAAGATTTTAAGAACTTTATCATCGAACTTACTAAAATTAAACCCGCACCCGAATTTCCCATTGATTCTAAAATGTTTAAGGAAACACTATGGGAAAACGACCCTTTTAAAATTATTCCCCTATTAAAACAACTTTGGCTCCAAAAAAACAAACCCAATGTAAATTTTTCCGGTAATAATCGCGACACCCTAGAATCTATTTTGACTCATTTGACTGATGAATTTTCCTTAGTTACCAAAAAATCACCCGAATCTATCCGTAACCGAATCATCAATGCCATAAGCAAAAAAAAGAATTAAATTACTTAATATTAAATATTACGGAACAATACAAAATTTTGATGAGTAGCTCTATTTCTGTCGCCTTCTGCTAATTTTAAAAGAGACTCCGGCTTAAATACACGAGCTGCAAAATCTATTTTTTCCGACGCATATTCTCGCCATTTCTCATATTCATTTCTGGTAACCAATCCGGTATCCAAAACAAAATTAAACCAATTATTTAGATCTCCTTCATTAAATCCGATCCACCATATCAAGCTCGGAAAAAATACCTGCCTTAATTCTGGCATTTGAATCGCTTCTTGTTGAGGCTTACCGATCAATAATTCTTTAGTTTCTAAATCATAACTTTCAAAAAGTTGCTCTGACGTAAAAGTGATCAAAGTCATCTCGGAATCTCTGTTTGTTCCCCGATAAAACTGACTCATTACTTCAACCGCAACATCAACTGATGTAAATCCGTCCAACAACAACAATGGTAATTGTGTTTCAATAATTTTTCTTGTCTCAGTTCTAAAAATCGTAACCGGAACATCCCCCTCACCTTCACATACCGCTGTTACTACTTCTCCTGGAGCAAAATCATATCTATTATTTGGTTTTCTCAAGGTCGCCAATTTAATCCCGGATTCAATTATGTCTTTATAGCCACCTCCATAAAATCTCAACTCTTTTCTTTTTTCTGACATGAACACAATATATCACATTAAAACAACGTTCTTAACGATTTGGTTTCAAACTTAATACCCACCAACTTACCATAAGCAAATGCTAAAACATCATCTATATATTATCTTAATAGAAATTATCTAAATTTTGCCAATCTATAACCCACCGCTACCATCCATATCACCACGTTTCCTATTAATATTTTTTGTCCCAAACCCAAATAATCCACCAACAGCCCCTTTTCATTAAAATAAAACAACAAACTCCCAAATAGCATATTAAAATATAATACAAATCTTGACAAAGGTACTAAATTTTTTAATTTATCATTTCTAATAATCGCCTCAATTAAAAAGTAGAAAAACCCACCCATTGCCACCAATAACTCGATTGTCGCCAAATAATGTATTTTTCCTATCAATGTTAGCCGGCTAAAATTTAAATGCTCAATATTGGATGAAGTTATCGGAAACAGTATAACCACAACTACTCCAATCACGCAGATAATAAAACTTACCAACAAGCCCTTTTTAAAATGGCATTGTTGCCATATTTCTTGTTTTAACGCCAACCCAATCATTATTAATGCCAACATAAAAACAACAAAATTAAGCTGTTGTATCCAACCCCATTGACCATTTACCAGCACAGAGATTGGGTCACGTAAATGATTGTATCCCGGCTGTATTAAACCTAAAACTAAGGTAATCAACCCAAAAATTGATGCCAATATCATCCCCATCAATCCCACCACTCTGGTTTTAATCATACTTGGCAGGCCCGCGTGGATTCGAACCACGAATAAAGGTTTTGGAGACCTTGGTGATAGCCGTTTCACTACGGGCCTATTTATTAAATTACCTCTGATTTTACCAAAAACTAATCCTCAAACCTATTATCAATGTTAATATTTATTAGTGATAATTAAAAAAACACACCTTTTAATAATTTTTGTTGTAATTTTTACAATATTGTTTGTTTATTTTTTAATCAATTTTTCCAAACCAAAATCTAGCAATAATCCTAGCCAAATTAAAACATTCAAATTTATCACCCCAAAAAATTATAACAAAGAAGCTATTCCTACTACTGACGGCCGTATAATTGAAAATTGGAAATTAACCGAAAATAATAGTTCGCCCACCCTGATTTACGTCACTCTTATTTCCAGTACCAAAGATTTGGGTGATTTTGAACCAGTGCAGGAACGGCGAAGCAATCCCCTTCAATACACTGAAGAAGTTGGCCGGATGAAAAATAAGCGTGGAATACTTTTTCGTACTATCGATCAGAAAGAAAGAGACGTGTTTTTTTCCAACAAAAATCAAATACTTCTCGTCTACTACATTGCCAAAACCACTGACCCTAGTAAAGAAACCGAATTTGCAAAATTTATAGACAATATTAGTTGGCAATAAACGGATCAATTGTCTTTTGTACCCTCTCCCAAGCAAATTCCAACATCAAGTTGGTATCTAAACCGGCACCTAAACTGGATTTGGCAAAAACAAATGAATTCCTGTCTACCAATTCAACATCAGCCGCAATTCTTAAAATAAATATTTCAAAAATATCAAACCAAACATCTGTATCAACCAACTTGGTTCCATTATTAAAAAAATTATCCATAATTCTTTGCCTTCCTTCTCGGTATCTTGTTTCCAAAATTTCCTTCAATTCTAATTTCTTTCCATCTTCAATTCCCGAATAATCAATCTCATATTTTAAAGTTCCATCATTCTGTTTAAATTCTAATGCGTCTACATATTCACAAAAAAACCTATTCTGCCAACGATCTATCGATGATTCAATCCGCGATATATCATCCAATCTTTTTAGTTGATCTAGCACTTGGTGGACCCAAGGGGACTCGAACCCCTGACCTGTCCGAAAGCTATCGGACCGCGCTACCAACTATCCAAATTTATTGTGGACCCAAGGGGACTCGAACCCCTGACCTTCCCCATGCCATGGGGACGCGCTACCAACTACGCTATGGGCCCAAAAGTACCCTCTATTCTATCAAATTTTACAATTTCTCATACTTGATAGTTAATACTTAGTAAGTAATACTTGGATTGATGATAACTAAAGCAGTAATCGCCTGCGCTGGCTGGTCTACCAGATTTTTACCTGCCGTCAAAACTTACGCCAAACACCTTATTCCCCTAGTCGACAAACCCCATCTTCAATACACCGTCGAAAGTCTTTATAAAGTCGGTATCACCGATATTTGTATAGTTCATCGTCCGGGTGAAAATTCCATTAAATATCATTTTACCCACAATTTAAGACTGGAAAAATATCTCAAAGATATCGGTAAATCAAATTATCTCGAATCACTTAATGATTTGATTGATAACATAAAATTTACTTTTTTACCCCAAACAAGCAATTTCCCCTACGGCAACGCTACTCCGATTCTAGTCGCTAAAGATTGGATCGGTAAAAATGATTTTATCTATCTTTTTGGTGATGATTTAATTGTCGAATCAAATCAAGGTCAATTTTTTAAAAAAATGCTTAATATTTATTATCAAAAACAACCCGATTGTGTTATTGCCATTCAATCTGTACCTTGGGAAGAAATTCATCTTTACGGATCAGTCAAATTCGATCCGGTTGTCA
>JAYRQZ010000067.1:0-5395 GCA_041910355.1 Candidatus Woesebacteria bacterium
AGAAGTAAGTCGACTTCGGCGGGACGGAAATATTTAGGATCAATTTCAACAATGATTTTATTAGTTTTTTTATCATATCCTTTTTCGTTTATATTTTTACCTTTCCAAACTAAATCAATACCAACTTCTTTGAACGCCAATTCAGCAAATTCACGAACAGTATGAGTTTCGCCGGTAGAAATGACATAATCATTGGGTTTTGGCTGTTGAAGCATAAGCCACATAGCTTCAACATAGTCTTTGGCGTGTCCCCAATCACGTCTCGCGTCCAGATTGCCTAAGTAAAGTTTATCTTGTTGGCCTAACTTAATATTGGCAACTGCCCGGGTAATTTTACGGGTAACAAATGTTTTACCTCTTCGGGGAGATTCGTGATTAAATAAAATTCCGTTGTTGGCGTGAAATCCAAAGCTTTCCCGATAGTTTCTGGTAATCCAATAGGCAAAGACTTTGGCGCACCCATATGGTGAACGAGGATAAAAAGGGGTAGTCTCCGTCTGGGGGGTTTCTAATGCTTTGCCAAACATTTCACTGGATGAGGCCTGATAGAATTTGGCGTGAGGTGCATAATTGCGAACAGCTTCAAGGATTCGCAGTGCGCCGTTCGCGACTATATTGGCTGTATATTCCGGTATTTCAAAGCTAACTTGAACATGACTTTGGGCACCAAGATTGTAAATTTCATCTGGCTGAATTTCCCGAACCAATTTATCAATAATGGTAGATTCACTAAGATCACCGAAACGTAAAAACATTTTGGTATCTTTGTTGTGAGGATCGCGATAAATATCATCAATACGACTGGTATTAAAATTACTTGAACGACGGATTATCCCGTGAACTTCATAGCCTTTTTCTAATAACAGTTCTGCCAAATAGCTACCATCCTGACCGGTAATACCGGTAATAAGCGCTTTTTTAAATTTATTGATTTTTGGTTTGATTTTGATCATTTTCATATATATTACAAACGGTGTCAACATCACCAAATGATTGTAAAATGTGACTGTTGATATACATTGCTTTGGTGCAAAATGTTTTTATCTGGGCCAAAGAATGAGATACAAAAATGATAGTAACATTTTTGTCTTTTTTAAATTCTTCCATCTTTTTGAAGCATTTTTCCTGAAAAGCGGTGTCGCCGACGGCGAGGATTTCGTCGACAAGTAAAATTTCCGGATTAACATGAATGGCGATACTAAATGCTAAGCGCATATACATTCCCGAACTGTAATGTTTGACCGGTTGATCAATAAACTCAGTCATTTCCGAGAAATCGAGTATACTTTTAAAATTTTCATCTATTTGTTTGCGTTTAAGTCCAAGAATTGATCCATTTAGATAAATATTTTCTCTACCGCTTAATTCCGGATGCATACCGGCGCCAAGCTCGATTAAGGGACTGACCTTACCGTGAACATGAACTTTACCGGATGTAGGTGACATTACTTTGGCAATTAGTTTTAGAATAGTGGATTTGCCGGAACCATTGGGACCGATAATGCCAACACACTCCCCTTTTTTGATTTCAAAAGAAATATCTTTAAAGACAGTGAAACGATCAACAGTCTTTTCACCAAAAAATAAGGCAGGGAGAAACTCCTTGAAGGTTTTTTGGCTCTGCTGACTAAAGTTTTTGGTTACATGGGAGAATGAGATTGCCACGTCCTCCGACGAATGTCGGAGTCCTCGCAATGATGAATTGGGGGTGTAATTTTTGTTTTGCATAAATGCGATGTTAGAGTTTAGCATTTTTTTTGATACATTCACATTCGTGTTTTATTCGGTAAGATGAATGTATGGAAAATAAAATTGTTATTTATAATTCACCAAACGCAAATGTACATTTAAATATAAAGTTCGATGGTAGTAATTTTTGGTTAACACAAGATGAAATTGCAGAATTGTTTGGAGTAAAGAGACCAGCCATTACTAAGCATATTAATAATATATTTTCATCAAAAGAATTAAAAGAAAATTCAGTATGTTCCAAAATGGAACTAACTGCGAGAGATGGAAAAAGATATAAAACTAAAATGTATAACTTGGATATGGTTATATCTGTTGGTTATAGAGTCAATTCTATATTGGCAACTAATTTTAGGATGTGGGCTACTAAGACACTTAAAAAATTCTTGATGAAAGGGTATGTGATAAACCGCAAGATGTTAAAAAAGCAGAGTGAGTATTTTGAAGAATTAAAAAAAAGTGTTGATTTTATTTCCTCAAAATCCAATTCAGCTCAATTAAGGGGGGAAGTAGACTCATTGTTGAGTTTGATTTCTGAATATACAAATTCAATATACTTGTTAAGTAAATATGATAATAATGGACTAAAAGTTGGGGGGAAGCTATCGACTAAAGAGCATTTCATTTTAACTTACTCCGACGTAAAAGATTTTATTGATAAGATAAAGTCAAATTATTCAAAAAAATTATCTAAATTTTTTGGGATTGAAAACAGTAAAAAATTAGAAGGTATTGTTGGAGGTATAAATCAAACGTTTGATGGAAAATATTTATATAAAAGTATTGAAGAAAAAGCTGCCAATTTGCTTTATTTGGTGATAAAAGATCACCCTTTTGTGGATGGTAATAAGCGAATTGGATCGACTTTGTTTGTATATTATTTAAGTCAAAATAAACTTTTAAATACTAAAAATGGTGAGAGAAAAATCAATGATAGGGCACTGGTTGCATTGGCATTATTAATAGCTGTTAGTGAACCTAATGAAAAGAATACATTAATAAAATTAGTGGTTAATCTCATTAAATAAAATGGGCTTGGATAATTATATTCATATTTCAAGAAAGACAATTGCCGTAAACGAATATTGTTTAAGTGATGGAAGAAAATTGAGTAGAATTGGTAAGGGTAATGGTATCGACGAGGCAATTGATATTGCTCAAAAATTTGTTAAAGAGTCTGGATCAGAAGGTGAAATTGTATTTAGTGATAAGTAGGGTGTTAGATATTATCGGCGAAGATTTTTTCCCGGGATTTGAAATAAGATAAACCTAATAAAAGTATAAGTAGGGAAAGGGCGAGAGCAATCAGAAGACTGGTGTAATTTGGCGCTCCTCCGCCAAGAATGGTTTGGCGATAGGCGTTAATAATTACTGCCATTGGGTTTAGTTGGAAAAATATTTTAAATTTTTCGGGAACTAAATCAGCCGGATAAATAACCGGAGTTAAATAAAACCAAAGAATTAACAATAATGACAGTAAATATTGAATATCACGGTAAAGTAAATTTGAAGCTGCAAAAAAAAGAGATAAGCCAAGAGTAAATATTTGCTGAATAAAAAAGATTGGTATTATCCAGAGAATATTAAAGCTTATTGGAATTTGAAAATATACCATATAAATAATTAAAACGATGGTAGCAAACAAAAAGTCAACAATTTTGGCTAAAATTGTTGATAATACTAAAATTGTCCGGGGGAAATAAATTTTGGTGATTAAAGGAGCCGAGCCAACCAGTGAACCGCAAGCAGATGAAAGAGAGTTGGCAAATAGATTCCATGGTAGTAGGGCGGTAAAAAGAAAAATAGAGTAAGGGATGTTGGCAGCGGCGTTGGTGGGAATACGAAGGATTATGGAAAAGGCGAAAGACATAACCAGCATTTGGGCCAGCGGATTTAATATAACCCAAAAATAGCCTAAAATTGATTGTTTGTAACGGGCTTTAACTTCGCGGGCAACCATTTGCCACAAGAGTTCGTGCCATTTAATTACTGCTCTGATTTCTTTGAACAATTCAGCCATTGAAAGTATTATACAGAAATTTATGGAGTATAATCTCTAAAGATAAATGACAAAAAGTAAAAGAATTTGTACTATCGGTGGTGGGTCAGGAATGCCGATTGTAAATAGTGCTTTAATCAGATCGGGATTAAGTGATATCAGATCGATTGTAACAACGTTTGATAGTGGTGGAGATACCGGCAGAATGCGAACTGATGAGCGGGGTAGAATACTAGCATTTTCCGATTATTGGCGGTCATTAATCTCTCTTTGGGATGATGGTAAACAAAAAGAATTATGGCAGGAAATGCTTCGGTTTAGAGACGGTCGGAACCGTAATTTTGGCAACATATTTTTTCAGTTTATGGCCGAAAAAGTTGGAGATTTATCAGGGGTTGATAAATTATTTTCGGAATTGATTGGTATAAAAATTAAAGGTGAGGTAATACCGGTAGCATTGGAACCGGCAGAAGTTTGTTTTATAACTAGCAGTGGCAAAAAATACTGTGGTGAAAATTATTTAGACGAATTACGAATGTCCCGGGATGAAGTTAAGAAAGTATGGCTAGAGCCGGAGATAAAAGTAAATAATGAGGTAATTAATGCATTAACATCGTCAGAAATAATTATAATTTGCCCCGGGAGTATGTATGGCAGTGTTATAACCAATTTGTTGCCCAAGGGAGTTTTGGAAGCATACAACCAATCAAAAGCTAAAAAAGTATTAATGACCAATATCACCTCGGTTGCCAATGAAAACAATGATTATAATCAAAATGATTATGTAGCTAAATTTAAAGAATATTTAAATACTGACCACCCTTTTGATGTGGTTTTAATGCCCGATTTAACCAAATTGGATCAGGAATTATTAAAAAAAGCTTTGCAAAATTACGCTTTAGAAAATTCGGCGCCGATTAAGAAGAGCGATGAGGGTGGAGATTTTGATGTAATGGTGGCTGATATAGCCACTATTGAAACTGAAAATTTGAGATTACGGCATTCGGTAACCAAATTAAGCCAATTTTTCAGCAATAATAACTGGTAGAGAATAAATCCGATTTAAAATACTGGAAAAATAAAGGTACCCCTGTCCGGCTTTTATTTTAGAAATTATTTTTAGCGGTATTAAAACAAAATCGGGAATTTTGATTCTAATATCATAAAATTTAATTTTCATCAAAAAATCAATGGTACTTTTTGGTAATAGACTTATTAAGATAAATAAAAGCATAAAAGCTGAAGTATTGATCTGATTACCTTTTGTTTCATACCAAGGTACTAGACTAAGGCTACTTAAAGTGTGAGTGCCATTATTTATTTTTGGTATGTCAGAGGGAGTTATGGTTTTGTATTTTAAAGCGGTTTTGATAATATCGGTTCCGGGTAGATACATTAAGCCCCAGAAGTTTATGATAGTTGGTCGGCATTGATTGTACAGATTTACCGCTTCAATTAAATGATCTTTGGTTTCGCCAGGGAGGAAAAAAATATGATCGAAAGAAAATTTTAATTTATGTTTACGGCATAATCGGGAGACAGTAATAATTTGTTGATTAGTTTCGTGACGATTGAGGTAAGTGTGTCGGTATTGTTCGTTGGCCGACTGAACACCTAATTTAAACCAGCTACATCCGCCATCCTTAA
>JAYRQZ010000068.1:0-2122 GCA_041910355.1 Candidatus Woesebacteria bacterium
CTAATTCGTGCTTATTTGCTAAGCTAGGCTTAGTAGAGTTTGACAACCTTCCTCCATACCCTTTGGGTATGAGAAAAAATGTCAAATTAACTAAAACTATCTGCAAAAAAATTAAGAAATATCGCCACGAAATTGGTTTAACTCAGGAAGATCTAGCCGAAAAGGTTGGTGTTAGTCGGGTTTATATTGGTTATGTAGAACAGGGACGAAATTCACCATCTCTAGAAATCTTAGAAAAAATTGCCAAATCCCTAAAAGTTAGATTATCCGATTTAGTTGATTAACCAATAATTCGATGCCATTTTGCTCTTCGATTTATTCTACTTAACATTTGTCTATCTTCAGCGTCTGCCCAGTCTTCACCTGATTTCCTTCCATATAAAGAAGGCCCGATTACATTAACACTTATTGGTCCTTGGGACTTTAGGCGGCTGTTATTAGTTCCAAACACCTCGTTAACCATCATGGTAAAAGCATCGACTAAGTCATCGTACTTTTCGACCCCAAAATTAGTTAATTGATCAATAAGTTCACTGGATCTGTGTTTAGGAAAAAATACATTTCCGTTTTTGACATAACTGCTGGCGACACTTAATCTAGCCCTCTTGTCACTCCCGTGAGGATTAATACCCTCAACTGGATACCCTTCTGTCTTTAGGGCTTGTATGAGGGCTTCTTGATAACCAACTTGCTCAACTAAAATCGTTGTTTTCCGTCTCGAATCCACCGTCTTGGATAATTTCTCAATTAGATCTTTAGTGGTGGGAAAATTCATTTGTGAGTTGTAGATATCGGTAATGTATAAATAGTGAAAATCTTTTGATTTATATATCGCCCCCACTAGAATAGCGGTCTTATCAGCCGTGTGTTTTTGAGAAATTGCTGGATCTACAGAGATTACATATCCAACCCGGTTGGCTTGAATATTAGAGGGCAATTGATCGTAAAATTTTATCCACTCATAATGAATGATTCGATCTTCTGGAGGTAAAATCTGTAGTAAATATTCTCGATGCCAAGCGATGTTATTACCAATCTTTTTCCTTTCTTCTGTAATTTCTTTTTGGGTTGGATATTTTCCTGGCCAAGCGATAGCACCGTCGGATGAAATTAATGGATATTCATAAAATTTACCACTCAATGAATCACTACAAATTGCGTTTTTAACTTTCATCATTAAAGAATCTTCATGAAGTAAGTTACCAATGACAATTAACTTTGTTTTTGGATCTCCCAGTGGCATTATTTCCCCAGTAAACCAGTTAAAAGTCTGTTCTCTAATATCTCTGCTTTTTACCGAAGCCAGATCTTCAAGGTCGTCGCCAATTATTAAATCTGGTCTGGCCGATAGATTTCGGATGCCCCGAATACTTTCTCCTGTTGAGTAGACACTAATTCTGATGCCTGATTTTCCAATAACAATAGTGCCCGAATTCCACTCATTATTAGTCGAGCTAGTACTTAAATGACCAAAATCTTTAATAAATAATTCGTTGTGTTCAATTTCTCCGCGAATGTTGGATAAAATAAGTTTGGCCTGAGATTGGGTTTGAGAAATAATAACGATAAATTTCTTTTTATACTTACCTACTATTGACCATAAAGGGAGGGCTAAAGTGGCCAAGGTTGATTTAGCCGAACCACGGAAAGCGACAATAAAAGCATTTTTCAGGTTTTGGTCCTCGGCAATGCTAATTATCTCCTTTTGAAAATCAGCCGTTTTAAAATGAACATAATCGTGAAGATAGATGTGAAAAAACCAATAAAGGCTATTTACTGCCAACTCTTTTCTAAGTTTTTGGTTATTTATTATCTCCTTGATGTCCAATTGTTGATTGATCATGTTTAGGTGGTGAATTAATAATTCCGGCCATTTTTAAAGCCTTTTTAACTAATTTTTCTTCTTCTGGCGTTAGGTTGGTATCTATCAATCCTCGGTCAGTGTTGACCTGAATCTTGTCAGCATAATCTCCATGATGATTTTTTAACCAAAATATTATGGCGGTTAAGTTTTGGTCCTTAATGGCCGCCAACAATTGACTTTCGGCCAAATCATTTATTAACAGGACTCCATCCTGAATGGCTGTTTCGGTCTGTTTTTTAAACTCTTCATCTTCGTTCC
>JAYRQZ010000069.1:0-4836 GCA_041910355.1 Candidatus Woesebacteria bacterium
ACGAAGATAAACTAATGACGGCTTATCATGAGGCCGGACACGCAATTGTAAACTATGCGGAAGACCTTGACCCGGTTCACCGAATATCGATTGTTTCACGGGGAATGGCACTAGGATTTACCTTAATTCCACCCAAGAAAGACAGAGTACATGAAACTAAATCACGATTAATCAAACAAATGGCAATGGCGATGGGAGGGAGAGCGGCGGAATCGTTGGTGTTTAAGGATATTACCACCGGAGCCAGTAGTGATATTAGCCATGCAACTAATATTGCCAGAAATATGGTGATTGAATGGGGAATGTCGGAATTAGGTCCGGTTAATATGGGTCCACAGATTGATATAACAGATTTTGGCCGGGCGTATTTTGAGCCGGCGAAGATATCGGACGGAATGCAGGAAAAAGTAGATAATGAAATCAGGAAATTGGTAGACAGCGCTCTTAAAAGAGCGGAAAAAATATTAACTGAAAAAAGAAAAAAACTTGATGAATTAGCCAGAGTGTTGGTAGAGAAAGAGAGTCTGGACGACAAGGAGTTTGAAGAATTTATGAAAGCAGAACGATAGTGCGTTAGAACTTTAGAGCGTTAGAAGGATTCTTCCAAGTTTATAATCCTTTGTAATATTGCCAGACTGCCTAAATAGACTGATTCAACACCATTGAGACCTAAAAAGCCATCACCGAGGGTGCGATTGAGAGAATAGGGGTTGTCGGAGGTGTAATTGATAATACCGACATCTAAAGGAGCAGAATTGAGATCGACAACGGTATTCCGGGGAAGCTGTTGATCGTAAGTGGCTTCAGTTATGGCTGACAAATATGGTCCTGATTCCATTTCAACACAAGTAAGGTTGTTTTCAGAGTATTTTTTTAACAGGGCTTCGTTTTCTAAAAATGTTCCCAATACTGAAACAGCTTTTTGATTGGTCAAAATGGAACCCTGATTGTTAACAAAAGGAAAAAAAGTATTAAAACAATTTTTAAACATGTAAGTATTTTGGGTATGTTCATCGAAGACTACCCGGGGAATTTCAATGTCGCCAATTTCGCTATTTAAGACAGCGGCTTTGCCTAAAACATAGACACCTTTGACCGAGGCGACATTTTCCAAAACTTCATTTAAGATATGATAAGCAGCAAAACCAAGCGGATAATCGATGTTAAAAATTAGAGCGTTGGAGTGTTGGAGCTTTTGAGCTTTGGTGATTTTAAGACGGGGGTCGATAAATTTGGATTTGGTTAAAGAAGAAACGGGAATTATTTGGGTGTTGATATCGAGAAAATGGGCATTGGGGATAGAGATAATAGCTAGTTTTTGTAACAAATGATCGAATTCGGATTGAATTTCGGGAAATTTATCAAAATGACGGTAGACAAAGTATATAAAATTTTCTTCGGAGATAAAAACTTCTTTACGAAGTATTTGCTGGTAAGTTTGCCATAAATCGGGCAATAATAATTTAATTTTGGCGATTAGTTTGGATTTGATAATAAGAGGATAGCCGGTAACCAGATTAACTAAACTGTGAGAATTGGAACTGACAAAATAAATATGCTGATAAGATATGGGAAAATGTGAAGCGGTGGACAGAGAAATGTTTTTCCACCAACGTTGAACAGTTTTGGTGTAATCGATCCAAGAACCGGCTAATAGACGAAGACGAAGATTTTGGGTTTTTTGATAAATGCGTTTTAGACGAAGACGCCAATGAGGACCGAGCGATTGTTTGAGATTGATCCAGGCGTCGGGGGTAATATTTAAAATCGATAAAAGTTCGGGAGAATTAAGGGCTAATTTGAATTTGGTATAGGTGGAAAATGCGTGGGTGATGAGCAGATGAAATTTGTTCCATTCAGTTTGGTAGGCAATTAACAGATTAATAATATCGTCAATGTCGGAAATTGAACTGATAAAAGTGGCAAGAGTAGAAGTGTGTGGATGAAAACGATTGGTGCGGCGGCGGGCGACGGAGGTAACCTGTTTCCAATTAACAACTTTATCAAATCCAAAATCGGTGAAAATATCGGGATTTTGCCCCATAACTATTAGATGAGTCCGGTCGATGACATTGGGTAAACGGTAAAGTGAATATGCCAGAGCTGAAGTGTCTAATCGAGAGGAAATGTTACAGTAGGGATGGAGTAAGGGTTCCATTTTGAGATGAGGATTGGCAAGAGAAGAAACAGTAACCTCCATATTACTTTTAAGAGCAGAGCGGTAGGTACGAACATGAATGTCGATGGATTCGATAGTTGAGGACATAGAATTAGTATCGAGGATTATTTATTAAGTATCAAGTATTGGAGAAATTGGTATCAAGTATTGGAGAAATTGGTATCAAGTATCACGTATTAAGTATTACGTATAAAAAAGTGGAAAGATAGAATTTAGTAATTACTAATGAGTAATTAGTAAGAACTAAAGTGGAGGTTGATTAAAAGGGCAATATTTAACAAATTTAGTACTTTAATCGTTGACAAATATTCTATTTTAATACTATAATCGTTTATGAAGATAATAAATACAGACGAATCAAATAGGATTTTGCCTGAGAAAGTGATTGTGAGAAAAGCTCATGGCGAACTGTGGGAGAGTATGAAAAGAGAAGAAGTGACAATTTTGTATGGAGCAAGACAGGTCGGTAAGAGTGTTGAGGTGTGGCAAACAATTAAAGAATTAATTAATCAGGGGGAAAATGAAGTGTATTATTATAATTTTGATGAAATTCCGGCTGACGCAAAGAATCCTGATGTATTTTTAAATTCAATAGTTTCACAAAGAAGAGGGGAAAAATGTTTTGTATTTATTGATGAAGCCCAAAGAAAAGAAGATGTTGGCAAGTGGGTTAAGTATATGTATGATCAGAAGAAAGGTGTTAAGTGGGTATTGACCGGTTCGGCGTCTTTGGATTTGAAGAATAAAACGAAAGAATCGTTGGTGGGAAGAAAAATTGAAATATATTTAGGTTCATTACGCTTGGAGGAAATATTAAGAGATAGGGGAATTGATTTAACTTTGGTTAACAACAGATTTGAACAATTGGATTTAATTGTGGAGGAATATTTAAGATTTGGTGGATACCCTGGTGTATATAAAGAATTACAAACTGACAGAAAAATGGAGAAGCTAATTGAGATTGCGGAAACATACTTGATTTCTGATTTGGCAAATATGTATGAGATAAAAAATAAGGATAGTTTGAGATTGGTAGCCAACTATTTAGGCGAAAACATTGGTAGTGTGTTGAGTAAAGATAATTTGGCAAAAGTAACGGCAACTAAAAAACAGGAAGTAGAAAAAGTATTAAGAGCGCTTGAGGGAGGTTTTGTGGTTAGAAAATTGAGAACGTTTGCTAAAGATAGCGCCAGAGAATTAACTCATAGACCAAAAGTTTTTTTTGAAGATTTAGGAATAAGGAATGCTTTATTAGGAAAATTGGATGAGGGAAGACTAATGATGGAAAAAGGGAAATTGTGGGAAAATTTGATTGTAATTTTAGCGGCAAATAAGTGGGGTTGGAAAAACGTTAGATACTGGAGGACGATTAACCAAACGGAGGTGGATGTAGTAGTAGTTAAGCCGGATGGGAGATTAAATGTGATTGAAGCAAAATATTCGGCAATTGATTATTTACCAAAAAATGTCGCTAGTTTTGGAGGTAAATATAAAGAGATTGTGGACGAGATAAAGGTGGTAAGTAGGGATAATTGGTGGGAAATGTTAGAACAATAAGCACGAACGTGAATGTCGATAGATTCGATAGTTGAGGACATAGAATTAGTATCGAGGATTATTTATTAAGTATCAAGTATAGGAGAATAAAGTGATAATGATTATTTTGTTATAGGATATTTATCTGATTGGTTTATGATGAAATGGGTGTTATAATTTTGGCATATGACAGAAATTGTTTCAGGCGTCAATTTACAAAGACTTGTGCATTCAAAGCTAGGTCTTAATGAAACCCGGAAGCCTGATTTTCAGGGAGATTTGAGAGTTTCTAAAAAAGCCAGAGAGATAGCAGGGGCAATATTAGAATCATATTCTGGTGATGACAAGAAACAAGAGGCTGCAAAAAAGAAGCTTGAGGCGACGATGCCGTTAAAACCAGATGGTAGTAGATATAGTGGGTTTGGTGAGTTAAATAGAGATGTTGGAAGATTGGGTAAAAATTGTCCAGAAGATTTGAGAAAATCGAGAAATGATATGGCTATGGGTTTTGCGGTGGCGACTCAATCGATTATTGATGAAGAAATTAGAAATAGTCCAGATAATCCCAAAGATAGGAAGGTTTGTGTAGCAATGGTGGCAGGAAATTATGTAAAAGTAGACAAGTTAATATTGGGAGAAAGTGCACAGCTGATGACCGGAGTAGCTAAGGCAGTTGAAAGAGATGGAAGTTCATTGGTTATTGTAACTACACCTGAATTGGGACAAGTGTTGGATGTTTTACAAACAAAAATAAAAAGTGGTGGAAGGTTTGAGAGAGGAGAAGTTGAACAAATGGAAAAGATACTTGAGGCGATGTATAAAGACCCTAAAGGTATTGTAAGACCAAACGAGATCTTGTTAGTTCAAAGATATTTAGCGTGGGCAATGGAGGATGTGGAAGATGAACCAGAAACGGTTCAAGAACCAGAACAAACAGTTTCAGCAGCACTTGATCCGAATGTGGCGGCTTTGGTTGAAGCAGTGGCTAGAATGACTGAACAATTGGCTAAACTTACAAATAGACAATCCGAAGAAAAAGTTCCAGCAAACAAAGAAGAACAACTTATATATGCTAGAAGAATATTAGATAAATTGGAAAGTTCCCAGAAAACAACCAGAGA
>JAYRQZ010000070.1:0-6977 GCA_041910355.1 Candidatus Woesebacteria bacterium
GGATATTTGTTTAAATATTTAAATAAAAAGAGAGTAAATGTATTAGCCATTGTTGTTGCGTGTTTATTGATAATATTATATGGTAAATATTTTAAACCCCAAAAATGGTTACAAGTAAATGATTCATATTTTTTTACACAAGAGGAATTTAGAAAACAACAAACAGCCAGCATATTTGATTATTTACCAAAAAGTGCCGTTTTACCACCTAATTATCCGGCACCTGATATACCGGAAGTAACAGGCGGTGAAGCGATAGTAAAATATTATGATAAATTTAGTAATAGACAAGTGGGTGCTATAGAAGTAATAAGCGATAAAGCAATAATCAGACTTCCAATTTTTGATTTTCCGGGAATGATAGTACATGTAGATAATAAACCGGTTGTGTTTAATCATAGTGATTGTACCGAACAAGATTATTGTTTTGGTCAAATTAGTTTCGAACTTAATCAAGGCGATCATATAATTGAAGTGCAGTTAACAAGGACAACGTTCAGGGTAATTGGTGATTTATTAAGTCTTATTTCGGTTTTGTTGTTGACTATTTATTTATATAAAACAAGATAAAGCAATGAAAACTAAAAGTGTTTTGATATTAATATTTTTATTAATACCGTCAGTTACTGCATTATTAAAACCGGGTTTTTGGGGCGCATCAGATGATATGCACATTGCCTGGTTGCAACAAATGGATCAGATAGTTAAAGATGGACAAATTCCACCCAGATATGTACCAGATTTAAGTTATGGATTTGGATATCCATTATTTAATTTTATATCACCTCTGCCATATTATTTGGGGGTTATATTTCACACGGTAGGATTGTCTTACGTTTATAGTATTAAAGCAATATTTATATTAAGCTTGATATTTTCAGCTCTAGGTATGTATATGTTAGTCAGCTATTTGGCCGGTGAAACTTTGGGAATTGCCTCGTCTATTTTGTATATTTATTCTCCCTATAGAGCAACTGATATTTATGTCCGGGGTGCGTTGGGAGAATCATTTTCTTTTGTGTTTTTACCCTTAATAATTTATTGCCTGATCAAATTATCTGAATCAGCTGATAAATATGAACAAAAAAAGTGGGTAGCTTGGGGTTTGTTAACTGTAGCTGGTTTAATTTTAACTCACAACATAGTCTCGTATATGTTTTTACCCTTAGCTTTAGTAATAGGTTTAATATTACTTAGAAAACAAATTGTCAGTTTAGTTTTGTTTTTTGGAGGAGGATTGTTGGCAAGTTTGTTTTTTTGGTTACCGGCAATAATTGATAGCAAGTTAATGAAATATGAAACAGTGTTTAATTATTTTGATCATTTTCCCTCCATAAAACAACTAATAATACCTTATTGGGGTTACGGTGCATCGGTTCCGGGAAATTTTGATTTGATGTCTTTTTTTATTGGAGAAACAAATTTAATTATATTATTTACAGCAATTATATATTTTATTTTTATCCGAAAGTCGTTAAATAAACTAATTAATAAAATTTTTAAGTGGTCTATATTACTATTATTTTTGTCATTGTTTATGATGAATTTTAGATCGTCATTTATTTGGGAATATGTACCGTTAATAAAATATTTTCAGTTTCCTTGGAGATTTCTGACGATAATTGTGTTTGCATCATCAGTTATGATGATAATTTTTAAAAACAGTAGATATATAAAATATATTTCTATATTGATGGTAATTACGTCAATATTAACAAATTATCAAAGATTCAGACCGCACGATTATTTGGATAGATATGATAATTATTATATAAGCCGATATATTCCGGTACCTATTCCCAGCAATGATTATAAGAACCTAAAAGAAGAATATTTACGTTTGCCCTTAAGTAATCAATTTAGGCCGCAGAAAATAGAATCAAAAATATTTCCCGAAACAAACGAAATTATTAAAATAACTTCATTAAACAATTTAGATTCAAAGATAGTAATAAACGCAAGTAAGTCTTTGACACTAAGTTATAATAAATACAATTTTCCGGGCTGGGAAATTATTGTGGATGGCAAAAAAGCTGAAATATATAACGGTGTTCCTTACGGTCAAATAGAGTTTAAAATTGACAGTGGTTATCATCAAATACTGATACGATTCAGAGAGACATTAAGAAATAAAATTTTTGATTTGATATCTCTAGTTACAATTATTATGGCAATATATTTTATAAAAAGAAAAAATAGATAAATTGCCTTTTCTAATTTGTCTGACTTAGGTTTATCAAATAAAATTCTTCATGATTTATATATTTTTTAGAAAATATTTTTAGAATTGAAAATTTTGACAGATTGTTTGTTTCAAATTCTGACTTAGTTACAACAGCGATGGTATTTGGGGCATTGGTTATATTACCCCAGTTAATATGGCCAAAATAGTATTTATTATCTAATGTTTGACCGGATATAAATGAATTATTGTACTCTTTCAAGTGATTGGAAATTAAATCCCCTTTGTCTAAAAGATAAGGTTTGTAAAATAAAAAATCAGAGACAAAAGATAAATAACTATCTGAAAATAATATAATTTGATTGGGATATTGTTTGGTGGTTAAAACCACCTCTTTCATTCCGACATCCCAAAATCTAGCTGATTCCTGAGGATAGTGGTATTTATAATAGTGCCAAAAACAACCAAAAGATAATAAATAGGTAATTAATATAATAATAAATAATTTTCGACTAATATTAGATATAAAAGTTAAACCCCGGGCAGAGAAAAATAATAGAGACGGAAGCATTAGAATTAGTCTGGTGGAATGAGGTGAAATAGTATCTCTGGTTAGAGAAAAAGGGATTGGTGACAATATTAGTAAATATAAAAATAATTGTGACAGTTTGTTTTGGGAAAATTTTTTAAAAAATATAAATAGCCCAAAAGGAACGAATAATAGATCAAATATATTAAGCAGACCGTAATTTCCAAAGCCGTGTCTTGGATTTTGATCACCGGTTAAAAATAAAAAATTGGTTGAAAATGAATTTAGGTAATTGTTAATAAACTTGTTGACCACTAACTGATATTTGTTGTGGAATAGTTTGGATGTAAAACCGGTGGTTATTCCTATTTCACCAGGATGATCTGTAAGAGCATCCTGGTAACGGAGGGAATCGACTATTTGTTCCCGATGAGGTAGGGTGAAAATACCGATATAAGAAAAACGGAATCCTGTTTTACCGCTGAAAGTATCATAAATCATCGGAGAAATTAGTAATAATACTAATAGAGTTGGTAATAATAATTTTTTTATACCAAATTTAAAAATATCTTTATGCCAAATTATTAATAAAGATAAAAAAATGAATATTAAGAACAATTTAGATGTGCTGTAGGTATAAATAGATAAAGTAAAAATAACTAATGATAAATATAAATACTTATATATTTTTTGATCGATGAATTTTTTCCAAAAATATATTCCCAAAAGAATGAAAAACATCATAGATGATGCCTCAAAGCCAATACGGCCATAATGAATAGCCCAGGGAGAAATTGATAATAATAATGCAGATATTAAGGATTTGGTTAAAAGAAAAAATATTAATATAGTTAATATGCTAAGTATTGACGAAGACAATCTAATGGACAATTCGGGATTAAATGATAATTTTTGTAGCAAAGCGGTAAAATATATTGGCAATGAAGTACGATAGTCGCCGAATGATTTAAAATGTATCGGAAACTTATTGCCATAATAATCGGTAAGATTTTTATTAAAAATCATTGCTTGATAACCGGAATCGATTTCGTCATAAAATAGTGCCGGGGGTATGGTTGTAAGTTTTGAAAGACGAAGGAAAGATCCGGTTACCAGTATAAAAAGCAATACAATGTATTTTGTTTTCATTTGAACTACTCTATTTTATACTAAAGATATGAAAAAGATATTTTTGTTAGCAACTTTACTGTATTTTTTAATTGCACCGGTAACTTATCATCCAGATACAAAATTAACATTAAGGTATCCAGCATTAGAAAATAACAAGATTTGGGATATTTATAGTTATTTGAATAAATATAAATTAAACATTCCTGACTTTCATTATCCACCGGCACATTATTGGTGGTTAAAGATACATTATCCAATTTCAAAAATATTGGGAGGTGAAGGGTTTGATAACTGGTTGCAAAGTAACAGTGCCGAAGCTGCTTTTAACAGTCGCATATTTACCTATAGTTTGGCGGCAAAATTCCCATTGTTACTACTAGGACTTTTTAGCGGTTTATTGATTTATAAAATTGTATTTAAAAATTCCAAAGATGATAATAAGTCCAAATTAGCAGCCATAATATGGTATTTTAATCCGATAACGATATATTCTATTGTGCTAATGGGACAAAATGATATTGTAGCAATATTTTTGTTTTTGGCAGGAGTTTATTTCATTGAGAAATGGTTAATAACCGTACTGCTGTTTGGATTAGCTGCCGGAGTGAAAAGTTACCCGATAATATGGTCGATAATTTATTGGTTGGCAATTGAAAAAAAATTATTCAGGTTATTTATTAAAGTGGGTCTTACATTATTAATATATGGGTTAATTTTGGCACCATGGATAACAAAACCGTATTTTATTTATTCGGTAATGAATTCCGGTTTGTCACAAAGAATGTTTGATGCGGGTATAGCCATTGGATATGACAAGATAATTAAGTTAATACCTCTATTATTGGTAATTATTGCCATAAAGGCAATTAAAAGTAAATCAAACCATATTTATAAGATTATGTTTTTGATATTTTTAAGTTCAGGAGTAATATTGGGTTTTAGTCATTTTAATCCACAGTGGATGTTGTGGGTAATACCATTTTTATCTATCTGGTTACCTTTTGCCTATAAAAAAAACGAAATATGGTATTCACTTTTGGGAATCTTTGGAGCATGGTTGATATTGACTATATTTATAGAAGACAGATTTCTGATTTGGGGAATATTTACTCCCATAAATCCCAATCTAATTAATTATCCTACTTTGCCTGAATATTTGAGAAACAAAGGAATAGATTTCGGTAATATTGTCAATTTATCACAAACAATATTGGCCGGGATTATGGTTTGGTATTTAGTAAATAAAATTAAATTAAAAAAACATAAAATTAATTTAATTGATATAAACAAAAAAATAGTTTTTGTGCCATGGATAATGTTGGTATTAATCACATTATTGATAAGTTTTGTAAAAGTTGACAATAAAATAATGCCACAAAAAACAGATACAAAAATTGATTTGGGTCAAATTGAAAATATCGAATATATATACCAAACCAATAACAATCTTAGATATTTGGAGATTTTATTAAATAATCCGGGAATGGTTTCCACAGATCATGCTATTGCCAGGGTTGCAAACGATAGTGGGGATTTTGTTGATAAAGAATTTAGCGGTTTTAACGCCGGTGATAACAATTGGATAAGAATTGATTTAAACGATAGTTTCAAATCAACGAAATTTATTAGTTTTAAAATTCTTAATATTATTAAAAATGACGGTAAACTTAAAATAACTTTAGATGAAAATGAAAAAGTAGCTATCAATTTGTTTTACCATTCATTTCCGGATATAAAGACTTTAGGAAATAAATTTTGGTCTTTTTGGTGGTGGTGGATAATCTGTGCCGGAATTAGTTTTTACTTTGTCAAAATTTGTAAAAACAAGTTTTAAGGTAATAAATATGTTTATTAAACTTACCAGACGAATTAAATTGTCATTTAATAAAAATAATTTGATTTGGTAAATATCGGGATATAAATAAGCACTAAAAATATTTAGAGTGTGAGTGATGCTTAAGATAATAAAGTATTTAATAAATTTATAATCAAGATTAGACAATAGTAAAAGTGGAATTAGAGCAGGATAAGTATATCTTTCGTGCATTCGAGTAAGAAAAGTAAAAGTTACTAGAGTGCTGGTAACCAAACTTAATAATATTTGTTTGGTTGAATAATTAATTTTTAGTTTGATAAGAATAATTAAATAAAGTATTAAACAAATTACTTGGGAAAATAGCCTAGCACTGATATATGGAAAAATAGTAAAGCTATCAACTTTTAATTGAAATCCATATATAAAACTCCAAAAATTCATAGCATAGGCGGTTACAACGTCTAAATATCCGGGCAATATTTTAGTTAGAAAAGTCATAAAAAACCAAGTATAAGGATTAACTTCAACGGGATGAAAAGGTGTTGATATTAAATAAATTATCAATAAAGATACTAAGACAGAAACCGATATTTGTTTGATGGTGGGACGTTTAATGAAGATGATTGCGATGATTAGAGGCAACCAAAATAATAAAGTTGGTTTATATAAAACCGATAATATATAAAATAAAGCAGATTGTGGAAATAAATTTTTATATAATAAAAAAATTGACAAATAACCAAATAAACAGATGATACTATCACCACTACCCCAAACAGAACTGTTGTAAATATATGGTATGTAAAGTGCAATTATAAGTGCGATTATCCTAGATTTGGTTATTTGATAGCAGAAATAAATTATTAATAGATCAGCTAATATCATTGGCAATTTTAATATTTGTTGATTTCCGTAATATTCAAACCATAAAGTAAATTTAGAAGGAAATAAGGGGATAGAATTATTTAAAATAATTACTATTTGATGTACTGATAAATATATTTGTCTAACTAACCAATCATAATAGATACTGATCATCGGTTGGTCGGGAGGGCTATGTCCACCGAAATTTAACCAATCATAAAAACCACGCCAACCAAATTCGGTGGCATATTTACCCCACCAATAATTGGCGCTAACATCACCATGAAAAGTCCAAGGCCATAACAATAATCTAATCAGTAAGCCGATAAGCAAAATATGCTTAATATCGAGATTTTGATAAATTTTAGTAATTATTTTCATATATAATACAAGTGTGTCAGACAGAAAAAATTTTTTAATAAGATATGGAATTTTTTATGTTGTTTTGGTAATTA
>JAYRQZ010000071.1:0-7126 GCA_041910355.1 Candidatus Woesebacteria bacterium
CGTCACTAATAAGTTTTCGTTTAGGTGAAAAAAACGCTACGGTTTCGACCGGAATTAATAGCGGAGCAAATCTGGACTTATCAATGATGTGGAAAGTTAAAGCCAGATTGGAACAATTGTTTTTAGAAAAAGACAAAATTAATGATAAGGTGATGGTAGATGGTGCGATTGAAGGAATGGTGGCATCACTTGATGATCCGTATACTGTTTATTTACCAGCAAAGGAGAATAAATCAGCTAATGAAGATTTAGCCGGGAAATTTGGCGGAGTTGGTATTAGTTTGGGTTATAAAGACAAAACTTTAGCGGTGATGACTCCACTTGCTAAAACACCGGCAGAAAGGGCCGGATTAAAAGCCGGAGATTTAATTTTAAAAATAACTGACAAAGTTAAGGGAGTTGATAAAGATACAACCGGTATTAGCTTGAATGAAGCCGTTGAATTAATTCGGGGTAAGGTGGGTACAGAAGTGACTTTAAAAATGTTTCGCGAAGGGGAAAAAGACACATTTGACGTAATATTAAAAAGAGAAGATATTGTAGTTCCAAGTTTAGAATTGGAGTGGAAGACTACTGATGGACAAAAAAGCCTGCCTGCCGGCAGGCAGGTTGCTTGGGTAAAATTGTATAAATTTAGTGAACAATTAGAAACGGATTGGTCAAATTTAGTTAAACAAATTTATCAACAAAAAAGTAAAGGTGATTTTGGCGGGATAGTATTAGATTTGAGAAATAATCCGGGAGGATTTTTGCAGGGAAGTGTAATGGTGGCGTCTGACTTTTTGACGGATGGAGTGGTGGTATCCCAGCAATCTGCCAATGGAACAAAAGAAGACTATATGGTTGATAAAAAAATGGGTAGATTAGCCAAAGATAAATTGGTGGTATTAGTAAATGGCGGATCGGCATCGGCGGCGGAAATATTAGCCGGAGCATTAAAAGAATATAAGCGGGCTAAAATTGTCGGTGAGACAACATTCGGTAAAGGTACGGTTCAACAACCGGAAGATTTTGCTGACGGGTCCGGACTTCACGTAACAATTGCCAAATGGTTATTGCCTAACGGTAAAAATATACACAAAGTTGGGGTAGAACCAGATGTGGTGGTGAAATATGTTGCTCCAATTGTTCCGACAGGAACGCCGACACCAGGTCTTAAACCGGCAATTTTACCAGATAATCAATTAGATAAGGCAATAGATACGTTGTTAAAAGGTTAAATTTTCAGTAAAAATTCAGAATTAAAAATTAATATTTTTACTATGGAATATAAACAAGTAAAAACATTTTTATTAGGGATTGGGGTGGGAGTGATAATTTTGGGATCGTTTTTAACTGGCGGAGCAATGGAGAAGTTGGGAGAGATAAAGTTTTTGGATAAAATATTGGATAAACCTCAAAATAGCGGTTTAATTGTCGATGGAAAAAGGGAAGTGATTGATGAAGAATCGGTAGTAACTAAAGTAGTGGAAAAATCAACGCCGAGTGTAGTGACGGTATCGATAAGTAAAACTAATGTAATTAGTAATAATATGTTTCCCGGTTTTGATATTTTTGGTGATTTTTTCAATATTCCAAAACAAAAACCGGAAACTCAAAAAATTGAACAGGATATCGGTACTGGTTTTATTATTAGTAATGACGGATTAATTGTTACCAATAAACATGTAGTATCGGATACCGAAGCAAAATATAAAGTCGTAGTGGGAAAAGATGAGGTGCTGGAAGTGGTAAATATTTATCGTGATCCGGAAAATGATTTGGCAATACTAAAAGTAAATAAAACCGGACTGACTCCAATTTCATTGGGTGATTCGGACCGGTTAAAAGTAGGTCAGACAGTTATTGCTATCGGTACTGCACTGGGAGAATTCAGATCAACGGTTACTAAAGGTGTAATTTCAGGACTAGGTCGGGGGATTACTGCCGGCAGTCCATTTGAAGGATCGGAGAAATTAGATAATGTAATTCAGACTGATGCAGCAATTAATCCAGGTAACTCCGGCGGACCACTTCTTGATTCGTCGGGTAATGTAATTGGGGTTAATGTGGCAGTATCTCAATCAGGTCAGAATATTGGTTTTGCATTGCCAATTAATTTGGTTAAAACTTCAATAAATAATTTTAAAACTACCGGTGAGTTTGACCGGCCATATTTAGGAGTGTCGTACCAAATGATTACCAAACAGGCGGCATTATTAAATGAGGTGCCAGCTGGGGCGTATGTAAAGGAAGTATTGGAGGGTAGCCCGGCAGAGAAAGCTGGAATTAAAGCTGGGGACATATTAATTGAAATTGACGGTAAAAAATTAGCCGATTCACCCCAAAGTACAACCCTAGCTAGTTTTATAAATAATAAAAAAATCGGGGATACAGTATCGGTAAGATTATGGCGGGAAGACAAAGAACAGACGGTGATGGTTAAGCTAGAAAAAAAGCAAAGCTGACAAAATTAGTCATCAACTTTTAACCATGGTCGTTGTCTGTTATTGGTGAGAGTGACGAAAGGTTTAATTTTTTTGCCAGGAGATTGGGTTGAAGCTATTTCGACTAGTTTTTTCCATTCAGTCATGAAAATAAAATATCCATCGCCGCCGGGTTGGTAATATTCTCTTGAAATATAAGTTAGTGCTTCAAGCAGAGCCCGTTGTTGACTTATTAACAAGGCCTTATCTTGAGGATTGCAATATTCAGTTGGTTGCCAAATACAGGTTTTATTCTTTTTAGGTTTTTGTTTTTTTATCTCGATGCCGTTATAAGTTTCGATAAAACATTTAGGATTTTTTTGTTTATCGGGGATATCGCTGGGGTGATATAGGAAAAATTCCTTGTTGTATTTGGTCATATATGAGTAAAAATTTATATTATTTTGATATTATAATACTACTGAAATAAGGGATTGTAAAGTGTGTATATAGTGTGTATAATGGAATATCACTTTGGAAGTAGCAAAAAGAAAATTAACGGAAATTGGTTTGGATAATTCGAATGGTGTGTGTATGTTAACAGCGATACAGATTCAATTACCAGAATATAGACAAATTCCTACAGAATTGTGGCTAGATTATGTACAAATGGTAGATACTGGTGAGGCTGATATTCCGGATTTGTTTGCCAGAATTAACAAAAGTATATACGGAATAAGAGAACCACTAAGCTTCGGGTTTAAGGTGATTGAGAGTGAGGCTATGTTAAAAGATTCATTACAATTGTCACGTGGCAAGATGGTAATTGTTACATTGGGACATGATATATATATTCATGATGTTGCTCTGATTAGAAGATGGAACCGAGATGGTAGTTTAAAAAGTATGAGAACCGTTGATGTATTAATGGAAACGGATATAAGGCGTAGGGATTATGTTGGTTTGCATACATATGATAGGTTATGGCAAAAAATGTATAAATTATCGGAAGAGGAAATTGAATCTAAAAATCAATATAATATGATCGAATTACCAATACCGAGTGATAGAAATTAGTTTGAAAGTTTCTGTTTTTGATCGAGGACGATGAAGCTGGAGAAGAAACAGTGATATAATGTTGGTGTGCCTGTTGAAATTAAGCCAATAATTGCAGATATAGTTGTTGATAGGGTGGCGTCAACGCAGGTTTTGGATGCAGGAAGTTATGATAGAAGTGTACTTTCAAATATGTTTGGTTTGAGAGTCACTGGTTCATTAGAAAATATTCTAGTTGACAGGTACGGCAATGTTATTGTGGGTGTAGCATCTAATTGTATAGTAATAATTGGTTCTCAATCAGAGATTGAGAATGATGTCGCAACAAAAATTACTATTTTTGGTAAATCGGACATTGAAATACTATCGGTAAGAGGTAGTGATAAAATTATCAAATTATATAGTCCAAAGTTAACTAGTGGTGAATTTGGAATTCAGGTAAGAACTTACTAATAAGTATATTTTCATTATGGTGCAGGTTGATCAAGGACGGTGAGCTCGAGGAGCATGTCGGTGATGTCACCATCGAGGCATTTACTTAAATTAAATTCTTTATTAATCCGATGATCTTTGATTTGATTGCGGGGATAATTGTAGGTACGAATTTTATCTGCCCGCATTGCCAGACCGATTTTGTCACGGGTAGAACCAGTGGCAGCCAGACGTTTATCTTCTTCAATTTGCCATAATTTGGCCCGGAGAAGGTCCCAGGCGATTTCCCGGTTCTGTTGTTGGCTACGCTCCTGACGAACAGAAAATGTTAAACCAGTGGGTTTATAGAGTAGTCGGACGGCAGTGCTGACTTTATTAACGTTTTGTCCACCATTACCTCCGGCCCGGGAAGCAGTAATTTCGACTTCGTCGGGGTTGATGACAATATCCTGTGAGGTAATTTGGGGTAGAACAACTACAGCGGCGGTAGAGGTATGAATTCGTCCCTTTTTTTCAGTGATAGGAATTCGCTGAACCCGGTGAGTACCTGTTTCCCATTTAAGCTGATCGTAAGCACCAACGCCGGTTATTTTAATAACATTGCTGTCGACTTGGCTAATTTTCCAACCGACTTTATTGGCATAACGGGAATACATATGCATTAAATCTTCCATCCATAAGGCAGATTCGTCACCGCCGGGTCCGGGACGAAATTCGAGAATGGCAATATTGGGATTGATGTTTGGCATCGAGTTAGTATAACGTATTAAGTATTACGTATTAAGTATGGGAAAATATCGGAGCTAATTTTCTGATTTTTTTGCTTTCTTTTCAGCAACTCTTTTGGCTTTGTCGGCTTTGTAAGTAACACCACGGGCTTGTTTTTCTTTGAATTTGTCAATTCTTCCTTTAATATCGACAAATTTATGTTGACCGGTAAAGAAAGGATGACATTTACTGCAAACTTCGACTTCGATTTTTTCGACAGTTGAACCGGTGGTAAATTTATTGCCACAGGCACAAGATACCTGACAATTGTCAAAATATTTAGGATGGATAGCAGTTTTCATAGGGGTAATTATAACAGATAATTGATTATTTCGTTTTGGCTGATTAATTCTTGATTTCCAGTTTGCATGTTTTTTAGTGCAACTTGGTTGTTTTTGGCTTCGTCGGGGCCGATAACTGCCACATAGGGAATATTTTTATCGGATGCATATTTAAATTGTTTGCCTAGTTTGTCGGCGTCAGGGTAGAGGAGGGTGGGGATATTATTTGATCTTAATAAATTAGCTAGTTTGATTGATTCGTTGACTAACTCCGGAGAAAAGATGGAGACTAAAACTTTGATATTGGTAGTACTAAGGTTAAACATTTGTCGGTCTTTAATAATGTCACAGATCCGTTCGATTCCAAATGAACCGCCAGTAGCCGGAACTTGTTTGTTCTGACCTAAATATTTGCCAATTAAATTATCATAGCGACCACAACCGGCAATTGAGCCGACGTTACCGTCGATGATCTCAAATTCCCAGACGGGACCGGTGTAAGAGGCGAGGCCGCGAGCAATAGAAGTATCAAATCGATAGATATCTTCTGATATATTTGATAATTTTAAATAATCAAATATTTGGCGTAATTCGTTTAAACTTTCCGAACCTGTTTTGGTTTTACCGATAGTAGACATTAATTGTTCAATAATCTGATAATTGTCCATATTAATGTAATTGTCAGTATCGGTTATTTTTAAGATATTTTCAGCTTGAATGGGGGAGATGTCACGTCGATCAACTAATTCTTTTAACACTCCGTTACGGCCTATTTTTTGAAGTTTATCGACCGACATACACATACCGTAAAAGGATTTTGGTGATATGTCTAAATATTCCCGTAGACCATCTAAAAATTTTCGATTACTGATGCGGGCAATATATTTTTTAAAGCCCAAATTGGCAACGATTTCCAATCCCATTTGAATAAATTCAGCGTCGGTAACCATTGACGATGAGCCAATAGTATCGGCGTCGCATTGAGTAAACTGTCGATAACGGCCTTTCTGGGTATTTTCTGCTCTCCAAACGGGCTGAATCTGATAACGTTTGTAAGGAAAGGAAATTTTATCGAAATTAGTGGCGACAGCACGACACATTCCAGTCATTACCTCGTACTTGAGCATAACGTCGCGGTCTCCTGGGTCTTTAAACCGATAGAATTGTTTTTCGGCTTCTTCGCCACTAATACCGAGCATGAATTGGCTGTATTCAACTGCCGGTGTTTCCAGAGGCTCGTAGCCGTATTTTTCAAAAACGGCTTTGAAATTGTTGATGACAAATTCGCGCAGTTTTATATCGGCAGAAAACCAATCGTTGAAACCGCGGAGAGTTTGGGGTTTTAATTTATTGTCTTGATTCATAGTTTGATTTTAACATTGTAACTACCTATAAAATTGATTTTGCCTGAAATGGATGGGGGAGTCGGATTAATTGTTAATATTTCTCCAGATGGTTGGATGATTTTAGATTGTTTAGTTAGAAGTGACAAAACAATACTACCGCTTCCACACGATTGTTCGAAAATGATTTTTCCAATATTGGGAACATAAAAGTAGGGATATATTAAGTTTTGTTGATAGAACATAATCCCGATTGGCTGGTTATATTTTTGGACGATTTTCTTGACTAGATCATTGTTAGGTTGAGAATTAATTAAGAAAAATTTGGTTCCAAACAATTCTGTTTGAGTTAAGTTGATATTAATTTTTTGGAAATCAACTTTTAATTCAGGAAATATTAGTTTTGAATTTTGATTTTTAATAAATACCTCAACTGTTTCATTTAAACCGGAAGCAGTAAATTTGACTCTACCATTGTTTTTCATAAGAAATGCATAACCTGCAGCTCGGCAGCCATTAGCACTAAATTCATTACCCATCATTTCAAAAAATAATTGGCAATTTTCGGTATATATATAACCAATTTGTTCTACAGATATATTTTGATTAAATATATATCTGTTAATAATTTGTTTCTGATTGATTGAGTATTTACCGGAAACAATAGCGGTAATATTACCGCTGGGGTTGATTAATTGATATTCAATAAGTTGATTCATAGTTGTTTATATTTAAGTAGAGACGTCCTGCAAGACGTCTCTACTGATATTTAACGATTTTTTTCGTTTATTTTTATTGCTTTTCTAATGGAAATATTAGGAACAACAAACCTTCCTCCTTC
>JAYRQZ010000072.1:0-4257 GCA_041910355.1 Candidatus Woesebacteria bacterium
AAGAGATTTGAGTTTTAATTCCAACGGAGCAATACTTCACGATATTTTTTGGCAAAATATGAAACCAGCAACAGACAATAATTTACCTAGCGGAGAGGTGTTAAAAAAAATTGAAGAAAGTTTTGGAAGCTTTGAAGTATTTAAAAAAGAATTTACCGGTGCGGCTGTTACGGTGGAGGGTTCAGGATGGGCAATACTTTACAAAACATCCGAAGGTTTATTAGTTGGACAAATAGAAAAACATAATTTATTGGCGTTAAACGGAGCAATGCCAATATTGGTACTGGATGTGTGGGAGCATGCCTATTATCCACAATATTTGAATAACCGGGCAGCTTATGTTGATGCCTGGTGGCAAGTGGTAAATTGGGATTATGTTGAAAAGGCGATATAATAGGGTTAATGATAAATACATCTTGGGATAACGTCGGGAAATGGTACGATGAGATTGTTGGAACTAAAGGTCATTATTACCATGAAAAAGTAATAATTCCTAATGTTCTTAGATTATTAAAACTAAGCAGCTTGTCAAAATTATTGGATTTGGGCTGTGGACAGGGAATATTGGCAAGGTCTTTGCCGCCGGAAATTGAATATTTGGGTATTGATTTATCAGCTATTTTAATTGAAGAAGCCAGAAAACTGAATAAAAATCCAAAACATAGTTACGGAGTAGCGGATGTTAGCAAGGAATTACCAATAAGAAGCTCTGGATTTAGTCATGCCTGCCTAATATTAGCATTGCAAAATATGAGCCATCCTTTTAACGTGATTAAAAACGCTGCATTACATTTGAATAACGGGGGGAGATTGGTAATTGTCTTAAATCACCCTAGTTTTCGGATACCAAAACACTGCGACTGGGAGGTTGACAAAGTCAAGCAAATTCAATACCGGAAAACTGATAGCTATATGAGCCATCTTAAGATACCGATTGATTCAAGCCCATTTGACAAAGATGGTAATAAGTTGACCTGGTCGTTTCATTATCCTTTGTCGGCTTATAGTGAGATGCTATTGGATAACGGTTTTTTGATTGAAAAGATTGAAGAATGGGTCAGTCCCAAAAAATCAGAGGGAGGGAGGGCGAAAATCGAAGATAAGGCCCGAGCCGAGTTTCCAATGTTTATGACAATAGTGGCAAAAAAGAGATGAATAAGTATGTCAAAAGAAAAATAAATGATATTGTGTGTTGGATCCGATTAGGTGAACAACAAGTTGATCTGTTGGTGGAGAAAGGAAAAAAATTAGAGGTTGATAAATATCAATTACCAATATTTGGAAGTATTGAACTAACTGGAAAATGTAATTTAAAGTGTATTCATTGCTATGCGGTTACCGAAAGAGATAAGCCGGTGATGAGTACCGGTGAAATCAAAAAAATAATTAATGGACTGGCAAAAACGGGATGTTTGTTTTTGCACCTGACCGGTGGTGAATGTACTTTGAGAAATGACTTTAGTGCAATTTACAAACATGCCTATAACAAAGGAATAATATTGACAATTAGCACTAATGGTACATTAATTAACGACAAAATAATTGCTTTATTTAAAGAATGTCCGCCTTATCGAATTTTTGTAAGTCTATATGGATCTAATAATATAATTCACGAGAAAATTACTGACGTTAAGGGATCATTTAACAAAACGATTGATGGATTAAAAAAAATGAAAGCTGCCAATCTTAACGTTTTTGTTAACTGTCTAGCTATGAAAGACAATATAGAAGATATGGCGGAAATTAAAAAAATAACAAAATCCCTTGGGGTTCAATCTTTTTTTTATAGCCGGATAGTCCGAATATTAAACTATGACAAAACTCCATATAAGTTAAAGGCAAAAAAAGATTTGTTAAATAAATACTTACCAAAAAATATTACCAGGAATAAGTTTTTGGGAATAAATAGGAAAAATAACGGTAAGTGCCTGGCTGGATTTAATAGTTTTCACATTGATTGTGAAGGTTTTTTGATGCCATGCAAAATGGTAAGAAGGGTAAAATTTAAAATAGATAACGGAGATATTAAAACATCCTGGGGAAAATTAACAAACAGTCAAAGTTTGTTAAAGCAGGCAATAATTAAGGATTGTGTTATAGATGGCTGTGAATTATAATGCAAATATATGGAGAAAATATTGCAAAATAAATTTAAAAAAGTAGATTTGAGGAGAATTGAAAAGAATCGCGGCTGCAGCTGTCAGGCCTCCGACGATAATGTGTGGGGGAATTAAATAGAAGATTTTATGATGTTAATTGCTTGCCGAAAGTAACACAGACTTGTTCGGTATCAAGCAGGGCAAAACCTGGGGTAGTAATGGCTTGTTTTATAGAAGATATTAAATCGGGTAATTGTTTAGAATCGGTTTTTTGAGCATAAACTTCCGGATTAACTACATTTAATAGCTGTACCGGATTAAGGGCAATACTGGGAGCACCTTTAGGGGTGGATTTGGTTTTGGAACCAGTGGGTGTAGTCGGACTGGTTTGGCCGGTGGTAAGGCTATATAAGTGATTATTGGCGACAATGACAGTAATATCGATATTTAATCTGGCGGCAGATATTAAATGATTTAAACCTTCACCATAGACCCCCCCGTCACCACCGACAACCAAAACAGTAAGACTTGGATTGGCTAGTTTTATTCCGACCGCCGTCGGGATGCAACGACCATGTAAGGAATGAATACTATAAACATTAAAAAAATCAGCCATATTACCAATACAACCGATATCAAAAACAATAACAATATTTTCCTTGGGTACGCTTAAATCAGTAAGAGCTTGTTGAACGGCGGTAAAGATCATGTAGTCTTCACAACCGGGACACCAGGTAGGAATAATGTTTGATTTAAGATTCATAATTTTTATAATTTTTGTATTTGATTTAATTTTTCAACTAATTCTTCAGGAAAGAAAGGGCGACCGTCGTATTTCAGAAATGTGTGGTTTGGGTTAAAATCAAATTGGGATTTTAACAGAGTGGTAAGTTGTGATCTGGCGTTATTTTCGACTACAATTATGTTTTTGAATTTGGCTAGTATATTTTTTAATTCCGGGTCGAGTGGCCATAGAGATGTCAGATGAAGGTGGGATATGTCGGGATTATTTAATATCCGCAGTGTTTCCCAGATGGTGGATTTGACAGATCCGAAAGAGACAATGACAGTAGTAGATTCTTGGGAACCAAAATATGTTTTTGCCTTAGGTAGTGCTGATTGTATTTCTTTAAATTGAGCTAAGCGATTTTCAACCGATTTATTGATAGTTGCAGAATCTTCGGTTGAATAACCATCTTCACCCTGTTCGTAACTATTGGCCAAATATTCTTTGCCGGTAATCCCCGGAATTGGCTTAACAGATTTTATAATTTCGGGATTGGTTTGGGATAAATCAGAAATTGATGATGATGATTCGGAAATAAATTTATCACTAAGTAAAATTACCGGAACATTAAATTTGGCGGCTAAATTCAATGATTCAACTGCTAGGTCAAAAGTCTCTCGTTGATCACCGGGAGCTAAAACAATTTTATTAAATTCACCATGACCGGCATGAACGGCGAAAAGCAAATCACCTTGGCTGGTCCAAGTGGGTAAGCCGGTAGCAGGGCCGGGCCGCGATACAAGATAAAAAACGGTACCCAAATTGGCAGCTCCGGCAAAACTGATTGATTCAACCATCAGAGCAAAGCCACCACCGGATGTGCCGGTAGCGGAACGGGAACCGGCAAAAGCAGCACCACAAACCATAGAGGCAGCGGCAATTTCATCTTCGGGATGAATTACGGTTAGTTTATATTCGTCCTGTTTGGCGGCTAAAAAATGAAGTGCACCAGTAGCGGGTGTCATTGGATAAGCAGAGTAAAAATTGCCGCCACCTTTAATAAAACCCCAGCCAAAGGATTCATTGCCATCATAGATTTCAGCAGTTGTCTCGGGAATTGTAGTAAAATTTTGATCTATTTGACGATCAGAAAAGTGAGTGTTAGCGTAATCATAACCGACATCAAAAGCCTTTACATTAGGCGAATCAGCTCCAACATGAGTGGTAATTATTTGACGACATAATTCTAGATTGAGATTAAAAATAAAAGCGGATACGCCAAGACATATAGTGTTGGCATAAATATTGCCACCCAAATCAGCACACAAATCTTTTAGAGGTAATTTGAGATGAGAATCGTCGTCGACAAAAACTAAACTATCATTCGAAATTTCATTACTATGGGCTTGCCAATGATCGGGAGCAAGAGAA
>JAYRQZ010000073.1:0-2450 GCA_041910355.1 Candidatus Woesebacteria bacterium
AATAGTAGCTTTGGCCTGAGTGATTTTTACAGATAAATTAGACGATTCTTTTTTTAATGGAGCAATTGAATTTTCCAAATCGGTAATTTGTTTGCTTAAATCGGCAATTTCCTCATCGATTGATTTAGCATAAATATCGGTTACATTATAAATTTGGAGTAATAGAAGCAGAAAAATAAATAGCTTTTTAAACACAGACTAATTCTAACATTTAGGCTAGCAAACTATTTTTTGACTTGTTATACTAAAGCATCATGAAACGATGGTTTATGCCAATTTTTGTGGCTTTAACACTGGCAGGTGCTGTCTTGGGTGCTAGGCCGATGTTGGCAGTTGATAAATTTTGCGAACAAGGTGAGAATCCAAAAGTCAACACTGCCTTTGGATGTGTTCCGGTGAGAGTTGACGCGTTTATGGCCTGGTTTTTACCCTACTTATTTGGCGTTGCCGGGGGTATTTCATTTTTGTTGATGGTTTACGGATTTATTTTGATGACCATGTCATCTGGTGATCCGAAGGCTGTTGCCGGAGCCCAGGCAACCATTACATCGGCAATTATGGGATTATTTGTATCACTGTTTGCAATTTTTATCTTAAGACTGGTGGCTGTCGGCATATTACAAATTCCGGGATTAAATTAAAATGGCATCAGTAACTCTTCCAACAGATCCGATTAGCACCAAATTTCCTAACATCGGATCAGTGGTCAGCGCAGCTTTACCGTACGTTTATGTAATTGCCGGATTGTCAATGCTAATGATGCTGATTTTCGGCGGAGTATCATTGATGACCTCGGCTGGAGATCCGGGTAAAACCAAAGCCGGATATGGGAAAATTACTGCCGGACTGATCGGTTTTATGATAATTTTTGTATCTTATTTTGTGGTACAGATAGTAGAAGTGATGTTAGGGGTCAAAATTTTTTAGGTTATGAAAAGCCTGACTTGGGCGAAGATCGGATCGGTAATTTTGGTAATTTTAGCAATATTAATAAGGCTGTGGGTGGCGCCAAGATATGTTCATGTTGATCTATTAAGTAATGCCGGTTGGGGTGAATGGATAAATAATAACGGCACAATAAATTTTTATAATAACAAAGAATGGACATTTTCCTGGCCAACACAACCTCCACTGGTCAATTTAATTTATGGTTGGTGTATAGCTAGTTCAAAAGACATAATTATCTGGATATATAAATTTGGTTTTTTACTGCGAAAGTTTGGAGTAGATATTAGACACTATTCGGAAATAGTATCTACTTTTGATAGTATTATCAGCCCGGAAATACCATTTAAGTTTGTCAATATCTTTAGTATAAAATTATGGCCGATAATTGCCGACGGATTAATTGCCGGAATAATTTTATTGTTAGCAAAGAATTATAAATTAAAATATTTTTTCATATATCCGATTATTTTTTTACTGTCTCCCTTTAGTATTTATGTTAGTGGTTATTGGGGCCAATATGATTCGGTGTCATTTTTATTCCTTTTGTTGGCATTTGGCAGTTTAGGCAAATATGGCTGGTGGTCGCCATTACTTTTTACGTTATCTATGGGGATAAAACCAACTAGCGCCATATTTTTGCCGTTTTATATTTATTTGATGTTTATAAACAGAATACAATGGAAAAAGTATTTGGTCGGGGGAATACTGGCTATGATAATCAATTTATATTTTTTAAAGATATTTGATTATGGAAATAATTTAATTGATTTTATTTTTAATAAATTGTGGAAAATTATAGTTAATAAAACTGAATTTAGAGTAACAACAAATTCATTAAACTTTTGGTATATATTTTACGGCGATAAACCAGTTAACCATGATTCACTTTTTTTACTGGCACCGCACAAATATTGGGGTATGTTGGCGATAATAATTACAAATTTAACGGCAATTAAAATATTTAAAATTGATAAAAATAAACTATTTTTATCGTTATTTGTGGTTGGAATGGGAAGTTGGCTTTTTGGGACAAATATGCTGGAAAGATATCTTTATGCCGGGATAGTTTTTGGACTAATAGCAACAATTTATCAAAAATGGATGTGTAAATTTTGGCCAATATTAAGCCTATTATTTTTGATTAATCTGTATAAACGGTGGTGGCAGCCGGAATGGATGGGTATAGTTAGAAATGTTTTTGAAAATTACTGGTGGTTTGGGAGAATATTGATACCAGTAATGTTAATTACAATCTTTATTATTATTACGGTAAAAGCGTTAAAACAGAAATAAAAATATGTTATAAGATTTTAAGATTTTTTGAGCCGAGAAACTAAGATTGATGTTATTTTTTTGATTTTTGTACCGAAGTGGTACTTAACATTATCCGAATTTCTCGGCTCTTTTTTCTACTCGTTTTCCAAAGGAAACGAATCTCGGCCGGCTTTTTTTGGCCGAGATTCGTTTGGAGCTCAGGTGGGCAGCGTCCGAATCGAGGTTAG
>JAYRQZ010000074.1:0-4087 GCA_041910355.1 Candidatus Woesebacteria bacterium
GTTGACCCTTCTTCCTGTTTACTCCTCAAATAATTCAAATAATTAAAAGCTCGCTTGCGCCAACTACCCGAAACCGGCGTTAAATAATATTGTATTGCAATCATATCTTCACCTTTTAGATTAATCATTTTATTCAATAACGTGTTCAGACTGTCACTGACTATGGTGTCATAAGTTCTAATTGGTGCATATTGGGGTCCGATTAATCTAACATAGCCGTATCTCAATTTTTCTTTATCCTCAACTAATTTTTCAACATAATCCTGTACTTCAGTAATTTCCGCTTCCGGATAAGCAGCAAAAACCGTATTTTTTACAAATGCTTCTAATCGCTTGGAACAAAATATATAAAAATTTATTTCGGTTGAAGTAGCAACAATTTCAAACGATAATGTTTCCCTATAAATTAAATGCTTTCTCCA
This sequence comes from Candidatus Woesebacteria bacterium, assembly GCA_041910355.1. Lineage (GTDB taxonomy): Bacteria > Patescibacteriota > Microgenomatia > UBA12405 > UBA12405 > JAYRQZ01. The sequence goes on from JAYRQZ010000074.1 coordinate 423, forward strand.
GTCGTGAGGGATAATTCCTCTCAATTCGGCAAACATTTGTTCGGCCACATTTGCTTTTGATTTAATTTGAGCAGTCCTTTCATTTGGAGTATCAGATTGATGTCTATATTTTGGTAAAGCAACTTTCAGCAAAACTCCTTTTTGATGATCCTTAGTTATTTGAAGCCTCATCCAAAGTTTAAATAGTTTAATCCCAAAAGTTATTAGAATAAACAATCCCAAGGTAGCAACCATCAACCACAACACTATTATCAACCACCAATCAACAGTTTGCTGAAACTCTACCATACTTTAACTATACACAATATTCAAATCTGTTACCATCAAAAAACGGTCAAAATTAAATACTTTTTGATACTCTTTCAATAATCTGCGCAAGATCTTCGTTATCCCTGACATTAAATTCCATCTCTTTTGATAACAAAATACCCAAATCGTCAACGTCCTTCTCCGACATTGCATCAATATTTGTCAATAATTCTTTCTTAATTTCCTCATTAATTATTAATGAATTTTCTATTAAAATTTTTAAAGCTTGAACTTTATCCATATGTTTGTCGTCAATAATTATTTATTCTTTTTAACTCTTTTTGTTAAATCAACTCCAAAAGCCGCAGCTGCCTTAACAAAGTCTATTGCAGTTTTTACAGAAATCTTAGCCAAATCCCGAACTCCTTCACCAATATTTTTCAACTCAGGTGCAGATGCTTTTAAAACAACATCAGCATTATCCCTAACAATTTCAGCCGACCGATATGTTCCAATAATTAATCTGGCTTCTGTTTCATTTCGAACCGTAACACCACGATATTGTTTAAGTTTAACTGCTGTACTAATCTCTTGCTCATCCACCCCAGGTGCGACTATGTCTAAAATCGGTTTTGGCAATTCAAATGGTTGTTCACTCCGATTAGACAGTAACCGCAAACCCGTAGTCAATATCACTCTCAATCCGGCATTAGCAATTGCCTTTCCTTCGTCTCCCTCTTCTTTAACCAACCTATGATAAATTCTGACAAACGCACTTGGAACATCCAACTTACTTAATACTTCAGCGTTTTTCAAATCCTCCACACCACCTTTCAGCACTTCTCCTAATTTTTCTCCTGAATTACCCGTCTCATTCATATATATTTTCTAACATAACTTCAAACATTTTACTGGTCTGTTCATCAAGGCAATCGTACCTGTCAATCGAAATCTTTTTACATCCAGGCGGATGATCAGTTTCTACTGCTGTCTGTACCAAATCACCCAACTGACCTTCATCCCATTTATTTGGATTGTAAACAAAACTCAATCTTCCCCGACTGCTTATATCCAAAGTATAATCTATCTGACCATTTATAAAATTCTCCCGTCTAACTTGAATTCCAAATTTTTTTCCCAAACTATCTTCATATTGTTCCATTCCAATTGTAAGCTGATACCCATAGGGATAGGCCGGCATATCCCAACTCGTATGTGGATTTGATTTCAACTCTTTTCTTTTTAATCCTAATAATAATTGAAAAATACGCGACCTGGATACTTCATGTATAACATCACGATCAACAACTTTTTCTTCACAATCTCTAACCATACGATTATTATACTACACGAGATTTAACCACCCTACTAACCACATCACCAATTAAATTGAATGTTAATGCTGTCGCGACTAATCCTATCCCAAATATTCTGACATCTATTCGTTGTCCTTTTGATTCACGAACAGCATCTTTCAACAATTCATTTGATCCTCTAATAATTTGCCTCATACTTTTTTCTGTCGTCATAATTAATTTTGAATTAATAACTTTAATTATATAAATACCGGTCCGGGGTTGGCAGCTGCCAACACTTCTTCAAAAAACATACCCGTCTGCTTATCCAACTCTAGATCGAATCTGTTAACTGAAATGCATTTTCTACCACCACCAATATCTTTACTTTGCTTTATTCCAAAATTGCCCAAACGGCTATTTGCTTCAGTCCATCTCAACGGATCATAAACAAATGTCAATTGTCCCCAGTTATCAACTCTTAAACTGTATCTTGGAGTCTCCTCTGCCCTATTCCAATAATTAACTTGAGCCCAACCACTTTGCCTTGCTACCTCCCCTTGAGTAATATAATGCATATCTCCCTCTGCCGGTTTGTCATAAAAGATTTGTGCCCCATGAGTCAATCGTTGAATCCTGGATACCAAATTATGCAATCTGGCGTGCAAAACAGTTTCGTTCAACTTTATAAATCCCCCATGTCTCAAATCTGCACCATAAGGGATAAAAACCTTTGGAGGTGTTAAATTCTCCCAGGGTAATCCTTGTTGACTTTGATCTCTATCTATAATTTTCATAACTTCCTTTAACCGGAACATTTATTAAAAAAACCGGTCCCGTCGGTTCACCAATGAACTCTCGACTGGCCAGTTGTAATTTCCGTCAGCTGACGGACAAGGCGTTGTTGTCTAAGTCCTATAATATCAAAAGTTGGCCTATTTGTCAAATTTTTACAACATTTATCAAACGGAATCACTATCATTGTTATAATCATCTATGATTGACTGCATCACTAATCTGCCATCTATACCTACCAGTCAGGAATTTGCTAATCAGGATGTAAACAAGCTGGCTATCTTCGAGACCAATGAGTATACTCCGGCTAATTTTAAAGAAAGTCTTCCCGTAAAACCTGACGGAAGTTTAATCGCCATTGGTCTGGGTAAATCACTAACTTTAATTGACACTTTCGGATCTGCAGGACCGCGAAACATCATCCTTTTTGATAAAAATCGTCATACAGTCGCCGCCGGAAAAGTATTTATTGAAATGCTAAAGATATCCCCTGATTACGATAGTTTTATCCAATCAATCAATGAACCAAACATTGCCGGCCTTTATCAGCAGGTTGTAATTGATAATCCTGATTTGGCTTTACAGTCAGCAGAAGATCAATCATCTGAAATCATTCATTTTATCAACGCCCAATTTAATAACCTCAAACACACCATCTCAACCAGTAGTTCGGAACACGTAAAAGAAACCGCCATCGCTTTAGCTGTTAAAAAACACTATAACCAACTCCACCATTTGGCACTTGATGGCAACTTCCAAATCACCACTGGAGATTTATCCGATCCGGAGTGGATGAATACCATGGGGGATGTCGCATCCGGCTTACCAGGCCACCACTTAATCTACCTATCCAACACCGCCGAATACATCTGCACCAACGGTCAACAGAGAAATTCATACAACCAACTCCTAACCACTTTCGCCTCTAAACTAAGTCAAAACGCCATTTGGGTAGATGCTCTAACGTTCGATGGCAGCATTCTTGATAGCACTGATACCCCACCTCAATTTATACTTCTTAACAGTATTGATGCAAACATTGATCCATCGCCTCAACGCCGACGCGTATACAAACAACTTGAACTAACTGAAAACCGACCCGAAATAATTTTCCATTCAAAAAGAAACATTGATATCTATAATCAACCTGGTAAAAACGGTGAAACCAACACTCTCTTTATTCCCGGAGATAAAACCACCAACTGGAATATAAGTTTTAACGTTGCTAATGACCGTCAAAAAATAATAAACGGTTCAATTACCCTTAGATCACCCAATTCTCTACCCATTACCCCAAACACGAACGAAAATCAGAATTATTTAATA
>JAYRQZ010000075.1:0-3194 GCA_041910355.1 Candidatus Woesebacteria bacterium
AAGGTTTGAATTAAAACAATGCTTGTCCACCCATTGATATTTCCCAATAAAATCATAAACAAATTAAATGGGTTTAATGCACCCGAATGATAATTTGCTAAAAGTGGATAACCTGAATAACTATAAATATTCCAAAGGGGCCATTGAAAATTTTTAAACAATTCGACAATAATTGATTTCCAGATAAAAAACTGAGAGAAAACGTCAGATATTAATGGGTTTTTTATTGCCACTCCAACTGCATATCCCCACTTATAATCCAGCCAGGGATAATATGCTCCTACCATCATGTCACCCGGGAATGGTACTTGGTTTAAAATAAAAACTTTCCAAAAGTAAGCTAAAAATATTATTACCAAAAATAAAGGGGCCAGTAAATATTTAAATGGTCTCATATATTATTTAAAAAGATCAAAAATTTGTTGATCAGTCAATTTTGGAAATACTACCGGTTGAGGATATTTTTTTATTTGTTTTTTAGCCGCTAATATAATTTTAATATAATTAGGTCCGGTAAGTATTCTGGTCAACTGAGTAATCCTATTTTCAAAAATTAATTTCGGGTCTGTGATATTTCGCCAGACGGTTAATAAACGATTACGTTCTTTGACATAATCAAGTAAATGGCGCGAAAATTTTGACATTGTTGACTCGTGATGGTGCTCGATGACGCATTTTGGCTCCCATAATAATTTAAAACCCGATTTCCAAGCCCGATAACCTAAATCCATATCTTCAGAATAAAACGGTGAATATACAGCATCAAAACCGTGCAATAATAAAAATTTTTTACGGTCTATTATTGAACCTCCACCAGACAACCAACCACTGATATGTGTTTTATTAACCTCCGCGCCTTTATCATACTGGATATAGCCATCTTTCCAAAAAAGTCTTGACCAATTTTCATTACCTTGTTCGGAAAAACCAACACCAAATAAATTATCTTTTAAAAAATGTTTAAGAGAAGCAGAAATATAACCTTTGCGAGGAATAATGTCACTATTGAGTAAGACAACTAAGTCACCCCGGGCTTTTTTAACAGCAAAGTTCGAATTATTGCCAAAACCTTGATTAATTTTATGAGAAATTATTTTTATTTTAGGATATTTCTTTTGTAAATTTGATATATAAGCTACACTGTCGTCTGAAGAGGCGTCATCAGTAAAAATAATCTCGGATGCTTCAGGAGAATTATCGATTACAAATTGAAAATATTTTTTTAGTAGATTAATTCCGTTCCAGTTGGTAACTATAACCGAGATATTATTCATATATTAATAAGAGAAAGGATTTTATTAGAAAAATTTTCTTTAGAAAATATTGATGCTCTGTCGATGGCATTTTTAGACATTTGTTTTAACTTGTCAGGTGCAGCAATTAATAGTTGAGTTTTAGAAATCAATTCATCGGTTGTTTGCCATAGATATCCTGATTTATTATCTTCGACTATTTCCGGAAGGCCACCACTGCTAACCACTATTGGAACCAGACCAGAAGCCATGGCTTCAACTGGTGCGATACCAAAATGTTCTGTATTTTCTGGATGAAGGTTTTGATCAACTCCAAAACCGGCAGCATGCCAATAAATCTTTGATTTAGCGTAAATTTGTTGTAAGTCATTGAAAATTGGGTTAATAGAAAATTCAACAGGGAAACCTTTACTTAGAAATTTTAAATGTTTTAAATATGTATTTTTATCCGATATATCAAGACTCCCACCCGCGAGAATAAGTTTCCATTTTGTTTTAGCGTTTTGTTGATAAATAGTTTTAAAAGCCTCAATAAGTACTTCTTGTTTCTTTGTATTCAATAACGTGTCAAATCTACCAACAGAAAGAATAATGTTTTCTTTGGTTTGGTTTGGATTAAATTTTTCAATATCAACCGGAGGATAAATTACCTGACATTGATTACCAAAATGGTTGATAGCAAATCTCTGAGTAAATTCGGAATTACAGATAATTGATTTAAATAATTTAAGTTTTATTGAATTAATAATTTTCTCTGAAAAAGGCGGGTTTTTTATAAATGGTAGTTGGATATGAAGGAAATTATTTTTAGAAAAAATAAAAGGTATGCTCCAATCACTTAAATAGAAAAATAAATCGTACTTTTTTGTCAAAATAAATTTATTATAAAAGTTCCTAATTTTAAAAATTGATTTGAGGTGTTCTGGCGGTTTTGAAGTTAACTGAGATAAATTATCAGGTTCGTCATTAAAATCAATTTTATTTAGATGAACATTAAATATATCGGGAACCATATTTACACCTTCTAACTTAAGGTTAAACCTTTCTTGGGCTTTATTTAAAAGTGTTTTATCTCCTGACCAAAATATATCAATTTGATATCCATTTGATAATAATATCTCGGCTATTGTAAGGCAATAACGCTCCCCACCACCAAGAGTATCGAGATAAGGATCATAAATGCCGACTTTTTTAATCATAAATTAATAATACACGAGATTATTTTTTATAACTTTTTTGTAGCTGCCATAAGTTAGCATAGATCATATAGGTATCGAACATTTCAAATATTACCGATATCCAACCAACTATACCATCCCGCCACATTTGTTGTTTTATAAATCGTTCGTAAAATTTGGTTGTCATCATTCTATAAAAACGCCACCACACCACCGGAGGATGATTGTTTTTAAATAAAGCTTCAGCCTCGGTTTCGGTCCAGGTGATGCTTTTAGTAAGCATTGAATCAAGACTGGTGTGGGTGTGATGAATAAAAGATGATTTTAAATATCCAATTTTCCCGTCAACGATAGGTTCTTCGTGTAAGATTCCCCGATAACCTTTAAAGTATTTTTTAAAATAAAGCCTTTTTACATAATCTGGATAAGAACCACCATATTTCACCCGATGGTTCAAGTAATAATTTTCTCTGGGTATAGCATAATATGAGTATTTTTGAATTTTTTGGGTTATTATTGATCTAATTTCAGACAATAATTCACTGGTAACCGCTTCATCTGTGTCAACATATAAGATCCAGGGATGTTTTACAAATTTTAAACCTAAATTGCGCCATTTGGTAAAATTTTTATTATATTCATCCCAGGTTTCGATGATTTGTATTTTGGAAAGCTCGTATTTTTCATACAGGCTGTTGAACCCCTTCATGAACGAGAGGACTTCCTTGGTCGGGATGAATACCGCCTCGGCCTGGTACTGCTC
>JAYRQZ010000076.1:0-1976 GCA_041910355.1 Candidatus Woesebacteria bacterium
AAGATGGGAGTGGAAATAGGAAAATAATTTTGGGTTAAAATAGAAAGACGGTTCACAATTGCACTTTTTTCGTTCCTATGAATGTGGGTTGCCCACGTTCAGTGTCACTCAAAAAGATAATTGTGAACTTATATAATTTATATAGAAAATGATGAATTTTAAAAGAGTGAAAGAAGATTTTGAATGTGAGAATTGTGGACACAAAACAAAGGGGGACGGATATACGGATCATTGTCCAAAATGTTTGTGGGGAAAACATGTAGATGAAAAAATTCCAGGTGACAGATTGTCGAAATGCAGGGGTTTAATGGAACCGACAAAGACAGAGTTTCAAATTTCAAATTTCCAATTTTTAATTAAATACAAGTGTATGAAATGCAGACATGAATTTTTGGTAAGATCCGGTGATAATGATAACAAAGAAAAATTGATGGAATTGACAAAATATTAATTGCGGAATAAAAACGGTAAATGTGCGGAAAATATGTAAAACGTAATTAATATCAAGTATTAAGTATTACGTATATAAACAGAAATATTGAATAGCGGGAATGATATAATGGTCGCATGGAAAATAAACAAAAGATGACGGATAAAATCAAAAAAATAATTGCAAATTTTGGGATAAATTCAGGTAAAAATAATAACAAGAAAACAAAAAATATAAACGGGACAAATAGCGATATACCAAAAGAAATCAGAGATAATTTACCGCCGGGGGTGAAAATAAAAAAAATTGAAATAGGTCCAAAACAAATAATTAGAGGATTGATGTATTTGTTAATTACAATGTGGGCGTTGTCGATATTAAAACAAATATTTTTACCGGAAGTGATTGAAAAAGTACCGCTGTCACAGGTGGTAGAGACAATTAAAAGTAATCAGGCGGATGAAGTAACAGTACTAGACAATGAGATTGTGGTGAAATTGAAAGGACAGGATAAAGTGTTGGTGGCATCAAAAGAACCGTCAACCTCGATGGTAGAAATTTTGCAAAGAGAGGGAGTGGATGTGGCTAATTTGAGTTTTAGCGTGGAGAACAGACAAGGATGGAAAACATTAATGGATATTTTGGGGTTGTTGCTGTCTGTAGGTTTGCCGATACTATTTATCATTTGGTTTTTTGGCCGACAAACAGGTGGGGCCGGAGGAGGGATGTTTGGGTTTGGAAAATCAACTGCAAAATTATTTATTAAAGGTAAACAAAATTTAACTTTTAAAGATGTGGCGGGTGTGGAGGAAGCTAAAAAAGATTTGGAAGAAGTGGTGGATTTTTTGAAACATCCGGAAAAATACAGAAAAATGGGAGCAAGAGCACCTAAAGGAGTATTGTTGGTAGGACCGGCAGGAGTAGGAAAAACATTATTAGCTAAGGCGGTAGCAGGTGAGGCGAATGTCCCTTTTTATTCAATGGCCGGATCGGAATTTATGGAAATGTTGGTTGGGGTGGGAGCGTCGAGGGTCAGAGATTTATTTGGAACAGCTAAAAAGGCCGGAAAGGCAATAATTTTTATTGATGAAATTGATGCTATTGGAAGAATGAGAGGAGGAATGGACGGTGGACATGGTGAACGGGAACAAACATTGAATCAGATATTGGTAGAAATGGATGGTTTTGAAACCAATACTGCAGTAGTAGTGTTGGCAGCAACAAACAGGGGCGATTTGTTGGATCCGGCATTGATGAGGCCGGGAAGATTTGACCGGAGGGTGGTGTTGGAAATGCCTGATTTAAAAGACAGAGAACAGATTATTAAAATACACGCCAAAGGAAAACCATTTGCTAAAGAAGTTAATTGGACGACAGTTGCCCGAAGAACAGTAGGATTTTCGGGAGCGGATTTGGAAAATATGCTTAACGAATCGGCAATAAAAGCGGCCAGAGAAAATAAAAATGAAATTGAAATGGCGGACATTGAAGAGTCGGCACTGAAAGTAAAATTAGGATCGGAAAAAAGAAGGGACCAGACTGACGA
>JAYRQZ010000077.1:0-1960 GCA_041910355.1 Candidatus Woesebacteria bacterium
GTTACTGCCCTAGCTATTCAAAAAACTATTGTTTTCTTAAAACTGTTTCGTAATTACAAAGCCTAAACAGTTTTGTTAAAGGCCGAGCATTGATTTCATTCTGGTTAAACTTTCAGCGTTTTCACTTATTTCAAAATGTTTCCTTGCCGGTTCCAACTTGGCAATAATCCATTCGCTTAGACCGTTTTTAAGATCAAGCGGAAATAATTTTTCAGTCTCGTAATCGGCAATTAAGCTATCAACATCGTTATAAGTGATGTTACCGCCAAACCGCTCCGGCCTTTCTATTTTAAATTCTCCTGTCTTTTCACCCCAGAATACCAACGTTTCTACCCAGTTTATCAGCGGATTGTACTTGATTTCTTTTGGTGGTCCGTAAGCTTTTTTTATTTTATTTCTGATTTCATCCGAACTGTCGTGAACAAAAATTGCACTTCCGGGTTTTGATTTGCTCATTTTTAAATCAATCGACACCTCATCATTTTCCTGTTTTAAATCAACATTTTCTGGTCCATTCAATCCGGCGATTAAATTTTGATGGATGGCAACCGGCGCCATAATTTCACCTTTAGAATTTTTCAATGGATTTATAGTCAATTTTTCCGCTACTGCCCGGGCAACTACATGTGCTTTTCGCTGATCCATTCCGGCATGTGCCAAATTAACTTTCATTGTAAAAATATCAGCTACCTGTAATGGGGGATAAAACAAAGTTGCCATATCAACTTCATTTCCTTGTTTTTTGCCCATTATTGAAATCGATCTTAAATTCCGCGACAAGGTTACATGTTTGCCCACTTCCATAAACGTTTCCCAATGGGTCAGATTATTTTCATACAGTTCTTTCCCGGTTACAAATTCGATGTTTGTCTCATCTACTCCAAAACATTTTAATGACGCAATTAAACCTTGTTTAAAATAATGTTCGGTGGCCCAGCGGATATTTTCCCAATTTCCGCCCAATTTATTATTTAGATACGAGTGAAAATCAGCCAAAAATATTTTACATTTAACCCCGGCTTTTAAAAAATCGGCGATTTTACCCATCGAGATCAAGCCGGTACCCAAATGCACCAATCCTGAAATTTCAAAGCCGATGTAATGTGACAGGGGAGTTTCTGATTCGATTAAATTTTTTAAATCCGGCTCTGTCAGTACTTCCTGGCAATTTCGGCTAATTAATTTTATTTTTTCTTCGGTTGTCATGACCTATTATAGCTGAAAGGTTTGGTGTCAATTAGCAATAACATATAGTAAATATTTATTTTGTTAAAATTTCATTAATAACAGATTATAAAAAATATATGGATAAAATGATCCGGAATAAATTATTCACAATCAATAAAAGAAATATAATATTCAGACTTTTTATTATCTCAATCATATTTTTGATAAGTTATTGGCTTAGTTATTATTTATCATTAAACCCTTACTTTAGCAGATCATCATCAGAACTTTTTAATTTAAATCAAGCATTCGAAATGTTTATTTTGATGTTAATTAGTTTCTATATACCGATAGAATTGGCAATATTGTTGATCAGACTATTTCTATTTTGGGAATTCAAATCAAAAAATTTTTTGGCAGTATTTTACTTACTCTTTTTTATTGGGTTAAATCTAGTTTGGGGTTTTGGCAATGGTAAGTTTGACAGATATTTTATTGTTGGCGGATACTTTTTTGCAATTTTATTAATCGGAGTTTTAATATCTTTTTTTAAAAAAAAGTAACCTACTCAACTGGCGGTGTGCGTTCGAAAATATTCGAACAGATTTTTTAAATTTATAATGACGGGCGAGGTCGCCCCCACCCGACCTGCCCGCAAAGAACGGGGGATTTCAATAAAACTGCCAAAATATCGGCTCGAACTTCTTTTGGGCCAATGCGGGCTTTTGAAAAAATGATAAATAATACTGACATAATGCTAACTATAGTATGTAGTACTAAAGTTAGCAACAAC
>JAYRQZ010000078.1:0-16957 GCA_041910355.1 Candidatus Woesebacteria bacterium
GAAAAGAACCACTTTCAATCTTTTTTGTCATCGGTTTTCTTTTTGAAAATATCTTTTAGTTTCTTCCAATAATTTCTGAAAATAAAACCGAACCCGACAGCGCCGGCAATAAGCATTTGGATCATATAGCTACCACTACCGGGGTCCAAATAGGCCAAGGAAGGCTGGGGCCAAATCAGGACAATCACCGAAAGAATCAAAATTATTTCAATGGTGATTTTTTTGGAGCTCATGAAGTGATTATACACAAATATTAAAGGGGCGTTAAAGCCGATATAATAGATGACAGGAAAATATTTAATGACAAAAATAATAAAAAATTTGGTATCGATAGTAATTGGGATACTGATGTTGACAATAATCAGTACTAAAACAGCGACGGCGAATGATAAATATGTGACGATTGTAAATCCAGTAAGAGGACGGGAATTGTGGAGGGACAAGAGCTTAAAGCCTTTGCAGGATCAATACAAAATAATAAATGATTTGGAGCTGAAAGCAACCTGGCTTGTTCAAAACGACGTAATTGAAGACAAAGAATTAGTAGATTACATAAAACAATTTAACTACAAACAAGAGTTGGGAATATTTTTGGAAATCAGTAATAAATTGGCTAGAAAAGCCCGAGTGTATTACCCTATTAACCGGCCGTGGTATAGCCCGGAAGCGGTGTTTCTGTCGGGTTACAATCGGACCGATAGACTGAAACTTATTGACAAAACAATGAAGGACTTTAAAAACACTTTTGGATATTTACCTAAATCTGTTGGAGCCTGGTGGATCGATTCATATTCATTAAATTACTTAGAAAAAAAATACGGTATAACAACTGCAATGATAGTAGCTGATCAAAAAACAACTGATGATTATGGAGTGTGGGGACAATGGTGGGGGTATCCGTATTATCCAAGTATTAATAATATTTTGACACCGGGAAATTCAAAAACATTAATAATTCAATGGGCATTGCGGGATCCGGAATTGGCGTATAGTGGCAGCGGACCAGCGACATCGAACTATTCACTTCAAGCCAATGATTATAAAAGCTTGGGGTTGGATATTAAATATTTTGAAAAACTGGCTAATATTTATTTTGATAACCGAAATAAACTAGGTCAGATTACAGTGGGATTAGAAACGGGAATGGAAAGTGTGGGATTTGAAAACGAATACAATAAACAATTGGAATGGATAAAGAATAACAAGATAACTGATGTGACAATGGCCGAATTCAATGACAAATATAAGAATATCTACGATGGAATAAATCCTAGTGAGGTAAAAATCAGCGAGTGGTTGATGACACCTAATTTCCGGGAAAATAAAAAACTAGGCGAAAGAACGGATTATATAAAAGAAATGGTGTTTCGTGATTATTTTGAAAAAGACCATAATACTTTTTTGGATAGAATTTATAAACCGGATAATTTGGTTTCCCGGAAACAAGTCCCCTACATGATAGTGCTTTTGATTGCTCTGATAGGTTTGGGGGGTTATCTTAGAACTAATTGGTTGGTGGTGGGGAGTGGAGTATTAATATTAAAAATTATTAGTCTATTAAGATATACGATGATAGACGGAATCCGAATGGTGGGATTGATGATTGATAATTTTAGATTTGTGGGGGTGACAGATAAATTGCGTTTTATAAATGAAGACCTGTCAAACTTGGTGGCCCAATCAATGTTAAAAATAGAAATAAAAGAAACTTATTATTTTATTTGGATTTTGGTTTTGATATTGTATTGTTTATTTAAAAAATATTTAAGACTAGGAAAATAAGAAAAGTAAATGGTTGTTGATAGAGTCGAGCAGGTAAAGTACAATTGCTGATTGTGATACAAAAAGAAATAGAATATGGTAGTTTGCGGTGGTTACTTGAAGATCCAATCTACGCGACTTGTTTGAGAATGACAATTAGAGAGGGCGGCAGGAAACGACAGGGATATGGAGCATTGCTAATCAACAATAATACGATTTTAAGTGCAGCTAGAAATATTAAGGTACGAGCCGGCGAACCTTGGCCTCTGATGGGTTATGCTAATCACGCCGAAGGTATGGCTATTTATACGGCTGAATTGTTTGGAAGAAAAGTAAAAAGTTCTCAGTTGTATGTGGCTGGTGTATTAGAAAACGGAATATTGTTTGTTCACGACAGTGATAATCCAAGATTTACCTGCGGTAGGTGTGCATCGTTAATTGAAAAATACGGAATTGAAGGAATTAATATTCCGACAAATACCGGGTGGTTTTTTTTGGACAGAACACAAGTAAAAAATACTTCTGCTCAGTTTAAACAAGAAAATGTAAGCAACGGAACAGGAAGAAAAATGGAAACAGTGTATGTTGATCCGGTATTAACTGATGAAATTAAAAAACGGATATTGATGAGCACTCCGACACAAACGGTCGATGATTTGCGACAGATGGGAATCCGCGTTTCCGACAAAACAATTAAAATATTAGCAACAACAAAAGACGGATACCCCCCAGAAGAAATATATAAACAAAGGTTGTTGTCTTTGATATGAGAGGTAAAATATAAAAGTGAAAGATTTGAACAAGAGATCGAATAAAATACTTGAGGTAATAAAAAACCGACCCGCCTTCGCTAACGCTACGTCGAGGCAAAGCAAAATCGAAGAAGTAATTAATAAACGACAGGAGGGAGTGATAGTTTTGGAAGATATTCATGACCCACATAATGCGGCGGCAGTGTGGCGATCATGTGATGCATTTGGGTTTCAAAAAGTGTATCTAATTTTTGAACAAGAAGAGATGTTTAACCCGAAGCGTGTGGGGAAGGCATCGTCGTCTTCTGCTAATAAATGGCTTGATTTTGAAGTGTTTAAAACAACTTCCGAGTGTGTGGCGAAATTAAAAAAAAATGGTTATAAAACGATAGCAACTGTGTTAGACAAGAAAGCAAAAAGAGTTGAGGAAACAGAATTAACAGACAATAAAATCGCAGTGATGTTTGGCAATGAACACCGGGGACTGTCCCCTACTGCCATTAAATTGGCAGATGAAAAAATGTATATCCCAATGAAGGGAATGGTGCAGAGTTTGAATTTGTCAGTAACCGCAGCAATTGTGATGTATGAAATAAATCAACAAAGACAAAATAAGGGAAATTTTCGATTGGAAAGCAAAGAAAGAGGAAGATTGAAAATCGATTGGCAATATAGATAAAGTGGGCTATTTTACTAATTGTTGATTGTAACCAAGAGCAATCAAATCAAGATGGGCCTGCCAAACATCTTCGGGTATATCTTGTGAAATTTGATATCCCTGCAAAGCATAAAGTTTCATTCGCTGAACATAACCGACCATCAAATTGATTGCTAAATCTGATCCGTAATCGTCAAGATATTGTTGAAGTGTAACCTGGGGTGAGGTAATAAAAATTTCCGGTTCCGGCCAGATTTTTTTGAACGTAGCAAAAAGTCGACGTTCCATATCGGGCTTGGTTACCAAAACTATTCTATGGTGAGGTAATTGATGATCAAAAATAAATTGACGGGAGTTTTCGATATTTTCACCAGTGTTAGAAGCTTTAGTTTCAGTATAAATTGCATTTAAGGGAACACCTAATTTTAGGGCAATACTTTTAAAAATCTCGGCTTCGGGTAAATTTATTGTATTTTTGGTGATAACACCAAAACCACCGGAAAATAAAATCGTTGGTGCTAAGTTTTGAAAATATAAATCAACTGCCCGATTGGCAACATTCAGATATTCACTACCAAGACAAATAATGAGATCTGAAATTTGCGGAGTTTGGTTTAAATGTAAATAATTCCAAATGACAGTTAATTTGTCGATGATAAACTGGTCCACGGACTAGTTTATCAGACAGATAACAGATAAAATTAGAAGTTTACTAATTAATTTTTAATATGGCGGTAAAACAAGTTGGAGCCTGCCTACGCCAAGGCTTCGGCGGGTGAAAAAAAATATTTTATTTTTGTAATTTGTAATATTATTATTTAAAAAAATTATATGTCTGTAACGAAAATAGGTGAACGATATTATTGTACGGTTTGCGGTAATGAGGTAACTGTTACTAAAGTTGGTGGTGGAACACTGGTGTGTTGTGGAAAGGAAATGGGTGTAAGGGAATAAAATGAGTGAAGAGAAAATAAAGGATACATTAGAATTGCCCACAGACGAGTTTAAAAAAACTTTCGAAACGGTGGCGTCGAGATGGGAATCGCAGTTTTACAGAATACCTTCACACATTCGAGATGAAGACTATCGACAACTTGTGAATATGGGCAAACAGGCAATTCCTTTAATATTGGAACATATGCAAATCAATTCGTGTGTGGGTAAACCGGGTTATCGTTTTTATTGGCCTCGGATATTTAGTGATATCGTCTACAACGAATTTAACCAAACAATTGATGATGCTACGATGAACGAGGAACAACAACGAATAGCTTGGTTGAGTTGGGTAGAACAACACAAAGATTTATTTGAGTGATTTGAGAATTCCCTGGGCGGCGATAATACCAGTGGCAGCAGCACCGACAATGTTGCCGGAAACTCCGGCACCATCTCCGGCAACAAAAAGATTGGGTATTTCGGTTTCGAGATGTTTGTCAGTTCTAATCCGGGAACCACGAAGCTTTATCTCGGGTGCATAAAGAAAATTGGAACCGGCGTTAATACCAGGAAGAACATTGTTTAAGATATTAAGAGCTTCAAGAATGTTGTTAACCAGTCGATACGGAAGAGCCATGGCAATATCGCCCGGGGTACAATCTTTTAAGGTTGGGGTTAAGGCACTTTTGGTAATTCGGCGACTATTGCTCCGGCGGTGACGTTGTAAATCAGAGAGACGTTGAATGATTGGTTTACCGCCGCCAATGGTGGTGGCGAGTTTGGCGATAGAAATGGCATAATCAGTAGTATTTTCTACCGGCTCGGTCAGGCGAATTTCCTGAACTAGAGCAAAGTTTGAATTGGGTGATTCGTTGGCAGAGTTGGAGTGGCCATTGACACAAACATAATCGCCATAATTTTCAACAGCGACATAGCCATTAGGGCAGGGACAAAGAGTGCGCATAGTATCGTCAAAAGTAGGAGTCTGGAGTGAATAAATACATTCGTACATTATCCGAGATTGATCTTCGGTGACTGATGAGGGAAATTCAAAACGAACGCCAACTTCAACCATTTGATATTCATAGGTTATATTAATTTCTTCTGCCCGATCCTGAAGCCATTTAGTACCAACCCGGCCGGGAGCTAATAATAGTTTGTTGGCTTTAAATTGGCCTTTACTAGTCTCAACCAAAAATTGTTTATCTGATTTTTTTATTTTTTGAACATCTGCCTGAGTTTGAAATACTACTTTTGATTTTTTAAGTTTGGTTACGATATTTTTAATAACTTCCGGCAGAGCGTCGCTGCCAACATGGCGAACACGACGTGGATAAAGTTTAATATTATATTTTTGACATTCTTTGATGTAACTTTTTACTTCATCAAAATTTTTAGGAGTAGCCGGAGCGGTAACTCCAAATTTGAGGAAGTCGGATTCAACTCTGTCTAATAATTTTTGAGTATCGGGAGGAGAAAGGAAATCTAACAACCTCTCCTGACTAAGAGTAAGACTGAAATGAAGTTTGCCGTCACTATAAGTACCGGAACCACCTACTCCACACATAGTATCTTGGGGACACCTGTCTTCAATTGACGGACCTTTATCGATAATTAATACATCTTTGACGTTGTGTTTAGCTAATTCCAATGCAGCGAATAATCCGGCCGGGCCGGCACCGACAATAACTACGTTATATTTGTTTTTCGGCACAAGAAAAAGTGTAGCACAGAAACAATGAGTTAAAATACAAGAATGAAAACTAATAAAGCAACCTGGAGTCTTGATGATGTTTGCAGATTAAACGATTACGAAATTAAGCTAAATAATTTGGAAAATAAATTAACAGAGATCGACAAATGGTTTACGAAATTAAATCCAAAAATGACAAGAGAAGAATTTGGGAAATATATTAAATTTGATCAAGAAATGGACGATGAAATATCAAGACTGGCTTATTTACCGGAATTGATGGAATCAACCAACCAAAAAGACGACAAAGCAAGATTGATGAAGGCAAAGGTAACCGATTTAATTTTGAAATTAAACCAAAAAGCTAGGAAAATTAGTCACTGGTTAAAAGGTTTGGCGGTTGATAATAAAGAAATATTAAATGATAAAAATGCCGCTCGTTTATTTAAATCGGTTCCTGATTTAGAATATGGATTAAATTATGCCAGAGCAGCGGCTAAACATACATTAAGCCAAAGAGAAGAAGAAATTATTGATAATAAGGATGTGGCCGGGCAAGATGCAATATCAGATTTACGAGGGTTAATAGAAACTGACTTTGTTTACAATTTAGGCAAAAGAAAAATTAGAACGCAAGGTGAACTGTTGAAATATGTACATTCAAAAGACCCAAAAATGCGGGAAAAGGCTTATCGAGCTTTATTTAATAAACATAAAGAAAACATTGATAAATTTTTTGTAATATATCAATCGGTAATAAAAGATTGGGCATTTGAGGCAAAAATAAGAGGTTATAAAACACCGTTGGCAATGAGAAATTTTGGTAATCGGGTGTCAGATAAAGCAATAGAGGTATTACTTAAAGTATGCCGGGATGAAAGAAAAATATTTTGGAAATATTTTGAATATAAAGCTAAACAATTAAAGGCAAAAAAGTTGAGCCGGTTTGACCTGTACGCACCAATCAGTTTTGCCAAAAATAAACAATACAGCTACGAAGAAAGTAAAAAAATGGTAATAAACAGTTTTTATCAATTCAGTAACAAATTCGGAAGCTTCGCCGAAAAAATAATAAATGAAAAACATATTGATTCACATCCAAAAGCTAATAAGAGAAGCGGAGCTTTTTGTGCAACCATTGGTCCCCAAATTACCCCATACGTGTTACTTAATCACACCAACACTTTACGAGATGTATCGACTCTAGCCCACGAATTGGGACACGGAGTTCATAGTTTGTATGCTAATCATCACTTAATCGGGGCACAGCAAGCAACATTGCCACTGGCAGAAACAGCGTCAACTCTGGGAGAACTAATACTTTTTGAAAAAATGTTTGAAAAAGAGGGTGATTTGAAGATAAAGAAACAGATGTTGTGGGAGAAGATTTCAGAGTCATACGCAACAATTCTGAGACAAAATTATTTTGTTATGTTTGAAATTGAGGCACACAAAATGGTTGTTTCGGGAACAACAGCTAAAGAGTTATGTAATCTGTATATTAAAAATTTACAAGACCAGTTTGGAAAATCAATGAAAATTGATCCGATATTTAAATATGAATGGTTGTATATCAGCCATATATTTGAATCACCTTTTTATTGTTATGCCTATAATTTTGGTGAACTATTGGCATTATCACTTTACGGTCGATACAAAAAAGATGGTAAAAGTTTTGTACCTAAAATTGAAAAGATATTTGAGGCGGGAGGATCGAGAGATCCAAAAGTTATATTAGCCGATGTTGGAATCGATATAGAATCGGATAAGTTTTGGAATAACGGTTTTGAATTAATAAACAAATGGCAATCAGAACTGGAGCGACTTAAATAACATAA
Organism: Candidatus Woesebacteria bacterium; assembly: GCA_041910355.1. Taxonomy (GTDB): domain Bacteria; phylum Patescibacteriota; class Microgenomatia; order UBA12405; family UBA12405; genus JAYRQZ01. The sequence goes on from JAYRQZ010000078.1 coordinate 7,639, forward strand.
ATACTACGTGTTAGAATATCTGTCATAGATGATAACTGAGGACCAAAAAATAAAATTAGAAAAATTTTTTGCCAAATACAGGGCAATTAAATACAAAAAAGGAGAATTGATTTTAAAGCCAGGTGAAGAAATTAAATATGTCGGCTTTTCAAAAAACGGATTTATCCGAATGTATACTCTTGACGACAGCGGACAGGAAATTACTTTGTTGTTTTTCCGGCCTTTGTTTTATTTTACGATGATGTTTAGCTTTTCGCTACTTCCCAACAAATTTTATTTTGAAGCAATAACACCGGTTGAGGTTTATCAGGCACCACTTGATGAAATAAGAAAATTTTTTTTGGAAAATGAAGATATTTTCAGAAACGCTATGGGTGTTGCAATAACAGGATTAATTGAACAACTGGAACAATTAAGTACAATGATGGCCAAAGATTCATATAGTAAAGTTGCGTCAGTTGTTTATATATTAGCTGAAAGATCAGAAAAATCTGATGGTGTATATACTAAAATTAATTTTGGAATTACCCATAAATTGATCGCCAGTCTGACCGGACTAACCAGGGAAACGGTAACTTTGCAGATGTTAAGGCTGGAAAGAGAAGGGTATATTGACAACGCCAACAGAAAAATTAAAGTGATTAATGAAGAAGGGTTAATGAAAGTTGCCAGACGGGCAATTTAATTATTCCCGACAACAGTCAAGAATCTTGCCTACTATTCCACTTAATTTACCCATGACCGATTTATTATCTTTTAATATTGGCGAAGATTTTTTACCTTCTTCTTTGTCTGGTTTAATAGTTTTTAACTCACCTTCCTTGACCATACCCAGATTGATACCCCAAAAAAGGTTGTAGAGATCGTAGGATTTTTTGAACAGATCATAAGCGGTTTTGGTATCACCTTTGGTCTGGTATTTGGTACCAACTTCCATAACCCGCATTGAAGCGGCCAGTAAATGCTTGCTGGTACACCAGACTTCGCCTTCGTATTTGGGAATTAACATTTTCATTAAAACTTTCCGCATCTCCCGAGCTTCATTTAATAACTCAAAATATTTGGTTTTACCGGTTTTATTGGCATTGAAAAACATATGCTCTTCAATGGCAATAAGATTCATAACGGCCATGGATAAATCTTCGCCGGAAGCTAAATCCATCTGATGGCCAGCTTCGGCATTTTTAACTTTATCCATAAATTTTTGAAGATCGGTAGTTTTGAGCATAGATGTATTGTAACAAAACCCTTTGGTACTTCGTACCACCTTTCCCTTGACAGAGTACTTGTTCAAATATATAAATGTTTTTATGGATTATTCCAGAAATATTAAAATACTAACCTGGCAGGGATTTTTTATTGGCTTTAGTTTGTGGTCACCAATTGCTGCAATATATTTTTCACAAGTATCGGGGTCTTATGCTTTAGGGCTAAGTGTATTTTCGATAACAATGATAAGTAGCGCCATATTTGAATTGCCGACAGGAGTCTTTTCTGATTTGATCGGAAGAAAATGGACAACAATGTTGGGGGGTTTGTTTTATACAATTGCTTTTGTGTTCTATGCCTTAGGATTTAATTATTGGTGGCTAGTGATTGGGGCAATATCAGAAGGTACGGCTAGATCGTTTTATAGTGGGAATAACGATGCTCTACTTTATGATAGCCTAAACAAATCAGACCGAAAAAAAGACTTTGAAAGATGGTTGGGATGGATTGGTGGAGCAGAACAATGGGCATTGGGAATTGCTGCGGTACTAGGAGGAATATTGGCGGCAAAATATTCATTTAGATTGGTAATGTGGTTATCAGTAATACCAATATTCCTTTGCTTTGCTACCAGCTGGTGGCTCCAAGAAGTTGAAGGTATAACTAAAAGTAGTAGCAATATGTATGCCCATTTGAAAGACGCTATAAAAAATTTTGTTGTTAATAAAAAGATCCGATTGTTGAGTCTGTCGTCTATCGTTGGTTTTGGGTTGGGTGAATCCGGTTTTCAATTTACAAACGTATTTGTAGCTAGTTTGTGGCCTTTGTGGGCGATAGGAATCGCAAGAATGCTTAGCAATATCGGAGCTGCAATCGGTTTTGGGTGGAGCGGAAAATTAATTAATAAATTTAAGGCGGTAAATATATTGATTTTTGAACAGATTTACAGCAAAATCGTAACTACATTTTCTTTGATATTTCCTTCTGTTGCTTCACCAGCTTTAATGTCAACAACATCATTGATGTATGGTCCAAGTACAGTTGCTGAAACATCCATATTTCAAAAAGAATTTAGTGATCATCAAAGAGCAACAATGGGATCGCTGAATTCTTTGGGGAGAAGTATATTTTTTGCGATTGCGGCAACGGGAATGGGATTGGTGGCTGATCTGACAAGTCCAAGAATAGCATTAATCATCGGACAAATGGTTGGATTAACATCAGTATGGTTGACTTGGAGACTGTATAAATTAATTAAAGCTGAATAGTAAAGAGACAACAAGGAAAGGGGCAGATATAAAGGCGTTTTTTGTCAGAATCAACAAAGACACCAATCCACAAATCGTACCAAGCAAAAGAAAAAATTAGGCGACCAAGTGAAAGTATTTTAATAGATTTCATCTGTTTATTGGTCTTAGTTGGATATCACCAATCTCGAAACCCTGTTCTTTGGCAAAATACCTAAGAGTAAAACCAATATCGTATTCATGGTATGGTGGGCGGGGATATAAACCCCGGGCTCGAATTAATTCGTCGGTAACTAATAATTGTTCGAGTTGGTGTGGAGTCAATTGTCTGCCAATATTAGTTAAAGCTGTTTTGATACCACCAAAATAACGATATATTGGCGGTTGTCCTTGAATATCGTATTCAGAATAATGAGTAAAAGTAGTAATTAATTGGTCTGGAGTAAGTGTACGATTACTAATGGCGTTAGTTAACTCCAGCGCACTTAGAGGTTTGGTTTCTGGTGACGTTCCGTTGCTCATGTACGGAAAGTTATCATGTTGGCAAATTAAATGCAATTACAAACCAAAGTAAAATTTGAAGATAAGAGTTATAAGTAGAACCAAACCCAAAGGAAAAACGACTTTGGCATAGGGAAATGGAGTATGGCCTAATTTCTGTTTAATATAAAGATAACCATGATTGGCAGCCATCATAGCAAAAGTACCCAATAACTGTCCAAATAATATTTTGTCTATCCCCAATAATTTGTTTTGAGGATGACCAATTTGACTGGTAAATTGAAAATAAAAAAGAGTGGTAATTAATAAAGTAACAGCCAGGATATGACCATTATCTAAATATTTTAGAACCGGAAGCTTTATTTTTAATTTTGGGGCTAACCAAAATGAAAGGGCAACGTTTAAGGCGGCTATCCAGATGTTTACCAAAAGATCGTCAATGCCAAGCCTTTTGGCTAAAAACATACCACCGCCAACAGTAACTACGCAAACCGGACATTGAGCAGCCACTGGAGTGGCGAATTTAAATAACCAAATTCCAAGTATTCCAAACAAAATAAAAAATTGCATAGTCTAATAGTAACAAAAAATATTTATTACTACTAGTGTAGTAATTTATAAAAAGTTTAAACCCCGACACGGGGCCGGGGTTAGATAAGACTCTAAGAGTTAGAGGAGCCTAACAGCTAGAGATACTACTATTGTAGTAGTGTAAAAAGTTTTGTCAAGTAGATAATTTACATTAATCCTATAATGTGATATAGTGGCTAAAATATGAAACACAGAATGCAACATTACTACGGTATGACCTTGGCCGCCATTAAAAACGGCCGGTTTAACTGCGAACCAGTTAGATCCAATAATGCCGTAGGAGGCAGTAGACTGTAACCAAATTTTTGATTCAGGCGAGCCTCCGAAAGGAGGCGTGATTTCTCCCCATAAAGTAACCCTACTCTGATACTGTTTCACTACAAAGTTTTTTAAATCATATTCCTCCTCTTCGGAAGTTCACCCGACTTGTAAATTCTGGGAAATTTATGAGTCGAGGCACTTTTAAAAATTTAGATAAGGAGGATAAATGAAAATAAGAGATCTGTGGAATATTCCCCAAGTAAAAGCTTTCTGGCTAATAACAGTATTCCAAAGTTTGGGGACAGGCTGGTTTTTTGGAACCTATACCCTGTTTTTGCTGGGTAACGGATTGACACTACTTCAGGCGAATTTGCTAAACACTATTTATATGATAGTGGATGCAGTTTTTAATCCGTACACCGGGAAAATGGCTGACAAATATGGTCAAAAAAAACTGTTTTTGGCCGGCCAATTTTTTGGATTTACTGGAATGCTGGTATACGGACTAAGTAGTAGTTTTTGGTGGTTTGCAACAGCAGAAGCAATAGTGGCAATCGGAACAGCGCTAATGTCTGACGCTTTGGAATCTTGGTTACGAAATACCACTTCTGAAGAAGTAAGTCACCAGGCTCTGGCTCATTCAGGAACATTTGGTTCTTTGGGAGTAATACCAGCGGCAGTATTAGGTGGAATAATCGGAGCTAAATACGGGCTGCAATGGCCATGGTTAGTATCAGCAGCAACTGGATTAATAGTAATTGGTTTGACTCTGAAACTATTATGGAAATTGCCGGAAAGCTATGGAGGAATGGAAGAAAAAACGCAATCAGTTAAAGATGTTTTTAAAGCAATGGTCAGATCAAAACCGCTGAGATTCGCGGCGATAATTACTTTTGTGATAGCGGCCTCAACAATGCCACTTAATATGTTTTGGGCGCCAATTTTGAAAGAAGCTAGCGGAGAAACCTGGTGGCTGGGATCGTTATGGATTGGAATTGCAGTTATGTCGGCAATTGGTTCACAATGGGCCAGAAAACAGGCAAACGGTGCAGGAGTAACAAAAATGATATTACTTATCGGAGTACCAATGTTGTTCACCCCATACGTAAAAACAGTAATACCTTTAACAATACTGTTTTTAGTTCACGAAATTGGACGAGGGGCCAACCGACCAATTATGTTTACTTATGCCAACAGGCATATAGTCAACAAAAACAGATCAACAGCCAATTCAATCCAAAGCTCGGTCAGAACAATTGGAGCAGCTATTGGTCTATTAGTATCGGGTTATTTGACCACAGTGTTGTCACCAGTACAAATTTGGGGAGTAGCGGCAACAGTATTGGTGATCCTCGCCTTGTATGCCTGGAAAAACAGATGAAGATAAGAGGCTGGTGTCCCAGCATCAGCCTCGATATCGCAAATGATAAAATTACCAGCAATGAAAATTGTTTTTTTAAACATAATGTTTTTGAAATTGGAAAAAAAATTGTTGGATTTTATCAACCAACAAAAAAAAGATACTGATATTTTTTGTTTCCAAGAATCGTCTGACAGATTTGAAAAAATTACCCAGAGTGTTCTGAGTGAATACAATAAAACAGCATTACACAAAAACTTAAGCGAAAATGAAAATTATTCTTTATCAACATTTGTTAATAAAAAATATAAAAACAGACTAAGACAAATCCTATTTGAAACAGATAAAAAAATTGGTATGGCAACCTTTGTAGAAATAGATAGTAAAAATAAATTATTGGTGGGAAATGTCCATGGAGTATGGCGACCAGGAAATAAACTTGATACACCTCAAAGAGAAAAACAATCACAACAAATAATAAAAACTTTGAATAGGTTTAGAGGTTTGAAAATTGTGGGAGGTGATTTTAATTTGTTACCAGATACAAATAGTATAAAAATGTTTGAGAGAAGTGGTTTTGTAAACTTGATAAAACAATACAAAATAAAAACTACCAGAAACAATTTGGCCTGGAAAAATCATGCGGGTAATAGACAATATTTTGCTGATTATGTGTTTGTAGAGCCAAAAGTAAAAGTGTTTAATTTTAAAGTTGTTAACAACCAAATTTCTGATCATTTGCCAATGATAGTGGAAATTGAGAGCTAAATTAAATGCTGTTTTAGCAAATTTAGTGTTCTTGTAAGTAAATGTAGGTGAGAAGGATTATGATGCCAAGTGGAGGCACCGGATGGGTGCGGAAAAGGAATTATTGGCAAAATTTTATCTAATAAATTGTATGGGTTTGAATGAAAAATTTGACCAATGACATCAGTTAAAGGTGTTGATTTTATACATAAGCAATGAAAAATTGAAAGTGAACCAACGGGCACAACAATTTCCGGATTGAAATCTAGCAGGGTTTTTTGAAGACGAAAACGCTCCTTGCTTATTTCAAATTTAGTAGGCACTAAATGAGTACCGTTTTTAGATCCAGGAAAATAATCAACTAAGGCTGAATAATAAAAATTATTTTTTATATCAACATCAGTTAAACCAATTGAATATAACCAACGATTAAGAGATGGCCAATCATGTAAATCGGTTTTGTGACGAGGCATAGCCTGACCGATAAAAATTACCCGTTTCACGGCTTAGTATAACAACCAATTAAATTAGGGATTGGCTGTAGGAATAAGTGATTGCTGATAATTATCTTTAAACTGTTGAGGGACGAAATGAATCATATCAAATGCTGAAAATCGACGTTTATCAATACCTGAAACTATTATATTGTTACCCAAAAATCCATTTAACTTTGAACCAACTCCCCTGATTAATTTTTCGTTGATCATCATTTTGGCTTCGGAAAAACCGAGCCGAACCGGAAGAGGGTTGCTGGTTGCTTGATTATCAACTAAAAAAAGTTTTACCTTCTGGTCAGGAGTTCGAGCAACAAATAAATTATCTTGGGCTTTTAGAGCATTAAAAGAGTTGGGGTCGAAAAAGTGAAAATCGTCGAGGACAGTATCAGTTGGTTTGAGAATACCAACAATCTTAACTGAAGAAAGGCCAAAGAAATTGTTTAAGTTGTCACCAACCTGACTGAACAACCCTTCGGAATACATCATCTTGGCCTCTTCGTAACCTAAAACTACAGATGATGAAGGAAGCTGATTGTCGACAGAGAATAATTTTGGAAGAAAATCGGGTGTATAACCAATTTTTACCGGATGGTTTAATAAGTACTCGGACGACATAGTAGAAGTAAACGGTAATGATTTTGTCCCGGAAATTTTAGTAAATTGAATAAAAATGAATACAAAAAATAGAGCCATGAAAACCGGAGCAACTTTAGATGGATAGTTTGGCTTTTGGGGGTGGAAATTACGAAGCAGTAATGAATTGATGACTACTGAAACCGAGGAAAGAGCCATGGCCAAACCAGCTAATTCCGGCTTGAGAACTATACCAAAAGAAGCAAATAGCCCAGCGGCAATAGGAATACCTAAAACATTGTAAAACAGAGCGAAGAAAAAATTTTGTTTAATTTTGGCAACGGTATCGCGACTAATAGAGAGAGTGGTAACAATCGAATCAAGATTGTTGTTCATAATTACAACTTGACCGGATTCAATGGCAATATCGGAACCTGAAGACAGGGCAATACCAAGATCTGCCTGAGTTAAAGCAACAGAATCATTGACCCCATCGCCGATAAAGGCGACTTTTTTACCAAGGGATTGAATATCGGCAACTATTTTGGCTTTGTCACCAGGAAGAACATTGGCATAAACATTAGCAGAAGATATACCGACATCATTAGCAATGTCTTGAGTAACTGTTTGATTGTCGCCGGAAACAAGATAAATATCGTAACCAAGTTTTTTCAAGACGGAAATGGTTGAGGTAGCGTTTGGTTTTAAAACATCGGCCACTTCAAATATAGCTATGGATTGATTGTTTTTACGCAATTCAATTTGGTTTTGATCTGTTTTACCAATAAACAGTTTGGTTTTTTGATAAGTACCTTCAATACCAAATCCGGGAAGATTGTTAATGGTTAATTTTAGGGTGGTTTTTATTTTGTACTTTTTGGCATAATCGACAAGAGTTTGGGCGATGGGATGGGTTGATTGAGATTCGAGTGCATAGACATAAGACATAATGTCGCTGTCGGACAACTTTGATAAGTTTTTGTATAGAGCCAAACGAGGTTTACCCTGAGTTAAGGTGCCTGTTTTATCAAATATTAAAGTGTTGATGTGACTACCGGCTTCAAGTGCCTCACCGCCCTTGAAAAGTATTCCAAATTTAGCGGCAATACCGGTGGCCACCATAATAGCTGTGGGAGTGGCTAAGCCTAAAGCGCAAGGACAGGCAATAACCAAAACGGCAACAAAGATAAGTGGAGATTTAGTGACAATGAGAGCCAGTAGAGCAATGAAAACAATAGCAGGAACAAAATAAGCAGAAATCAAATCGGCAAAATTTTGAATAGGGGCGCGAGAACTTTGAGCTTGTTCGAGTAATTTAACAATCTGAGAAAAAGTTGAATCTGATGGTAATTTTGAAAGCTTGACCTCTAAACTTCCATTTATGTTTAGGGTGCCGGCATAAACTTTTGATCCAACTGTTTTATCAACCGGAAGACTTTCGCCGGTAAGAAGTGATTCGTCGACCGAACTCTCCCCCGTTTTAACTATTCCATCGATTGGAATTTGCTCGCCCGACTTAACTAAAATAACGTCGTTTATTTTTAATTTATCGACGGTAACGTTATTTTGAGAATTGTTAACAATTAAATTGGCAGTTTTGGGGGCAAGGTCGATTAGTTTAGAAAGGCTTTCACTGGTTTTACTTTTTGCTTTAGCTTCAAGATACTTTCCGAAAGTAACAAAAGTTATTAGAAAAGAGGAAACTTCAAAATAGAGATTATCAATTTTCATACCGTTTAGACCAACCAGAGAACCGGTTTCGATGTAATAGATGAATAGAATATACAAACTATAAAAGAAAGCGGTTGAAGTACCCAAGGCTATTAGAGTATCCATAGTAAAAGTACGGACTTTAAGAGCGGTAAAGGCACCTTTAAAAAAATTCCAACCGACGATAAACAGAACCGGAACAGAAAGAAGAAATGAAATTATCCCCATAAAAGGCATGATTTGACGATTAAAAGGAAGTTTGGGTATAAAATCGTAAACCATAAAAACAATAAGGGGAAAAGATAGAATCAGGGCAATTAAAAATTTGTTAAACCAATAATGAATTTGACGGAGATGCTTTTGGGCTTCGGTGTAGTGTGATTGGGATGAGGGTATGGCTCCGTAACCTGTTTTTATGATGGTTTTGAGTAAATTTTCGGTAGTAATTTTAGACAAATCGTGAGTAATTATGGCCTTTCCAGTAGCGTAATTGACGTTGGCTTGAGAAACACCATTTTGTGATTCCAGTGATTTTTTGATTAATAAACTGCAAGAAGAACAATGCATACCGGAAACGTCGATTTTGGTGATAATTTGTTTTGACATACTACAAGTGTAGTAGA
>JAYRQZ010000079.1:0-5827 GCA_041910355.1 Candidatus Woesebacteria bacterium
AGTCGGTAAGAGTTGATTGGGTTTTAAAGTGGCTAATTGATAATTAGAATAATCTTCTATCGCTAGATCAATTTGGGTCCATTGGTTATTTAAAATACTTTTGCGGTCGTAATTACCTGCAATTAAAGTGTAGGGATCGTTGACTCCGGTCAAAGACGAATAGCGTTCTATAAAACCACCGTTTGAACGGTAAGTATATTCCCAGGGTTCGCTACCGATAAGGTTTTGATTTTTCTCAAAAGGAAGCAACATTTTTGTAAGCCAATTCTTGTCCGGCAATATATTATCCGAATCGATTAAACCGATAAATTCTGTATTAACATTTTTGACACCAACGGCTTTACCAGCCTCGGCTGATTTAAGAGGATTTTGTAAAATTTTACAGTGAAATTTCTTGGCGATATTTAAAGTGTCGTCGGTTGATCCACCATCAATAATTAAAATAGTTATTAATTGTTGAGGGTAGTTTTGGGATGTTATTGATTTTAAACAGCCAGACAATACTTTGGCCGAGTTAAGAGTTGGTATTATAAAACTAATGGTTGGCTGTTTTGATTTTGGGGAAATCACGGAGTTTTTGGATATATTTAACAGCATAAGTATATAGATGACGAATATCATCTGTGTTTCTTATAGAAATTATTTTTCGCCATATAAAAGCAGGTGTAAGGATTCCTTTAAATAAACCGTGAACTAATTCTAATTGTTCATTGTCGGGAATGGAAGTTTTCATAATCGGTAATCTCATGTCGTATTCATCCCAATTAACACTTTTGAGCCAGTTATTTTTTTGACATTCAGCAAACAAGGGTGTGCCCGGATAGGGAATGACAATAGTTGCCTGAATTGAATCAGCCAAACCATCTTTAAATAATGACCGGGCTTCATTTAATGTTCTGATAGCATCTTGTTTTGTTTCCCAGGGATAACCAACCATTACCGTTAGATGAGGTTCGAGACCGGCTTTTTTGGCTAATATTAAAGTATTTCGAGCATCTGCAACTATGGTATTTTTTTGAATCCGGTCTAAGGTCAATTGATTACTTGACTCCAGACCATATAAAATAAAACGAAAACCGGCTTGAGCCATCAGGTTGTATTGCTGTTGATTCAAAGCACCAAAACGCATATTACAGCCGATAACTAGTTTTTTGTTTAACCCGGTTGAGATCAATTGGTGGCATAGATCATTAAGCCAAGGACCGATTGGTAAAGTACCGGCATCGTCGAAAACTTCCTTGATTCCCAAAGAAGATAGATATTTTAGCTCTTTAATAATATGTTTAACCGAAAAAGTTCTGAAAGTACCCCTGGGATGAGTAGTTGTCCAAGAACAAAAAGTACATTTTCCCCACCAGCAATCGCGACCAGACATAATATAAGCACCGGGTTTGTATTTGAAATTGGTGTTGTTGAAACCATAAAGTTTCCAGTTGGTTAATTGACGGTCGATTATGGGCAGGCTGTCAAGTTGGTGATGTTTGAGAGCAAATTTACCGGAATTTAAGATAGAACTATGGCGCGATAGACGGTTTGAACGATAGTAAAAGCCGGACTCAAGTTTAGTACCATTAGCTAAATGATCTACTAGATTTAGCATCATAAAATCATAATCACCACCAGTGATGACGAAATCTACTAAACAATTGTTAAAGGATTCTTGGGGTAGTGCGGTAACATGATCACCCATGAGGACAATAATTGGATTCCAACCCGCCTGCCGGACGGGCAGGTCTCTAATTTCTAAACTAATTTTTTTTAGATCATTAATGATTTCCCAGTGTCTTTTGATCACTGGTGTTTTGGATTCGATAAAGATTATGTTTGGTTTTCTTTTAATTAACCGTTTTAGCCATGCTTGATAATCGATTTTTTCGGCAATAGCGTCATCCCAATACACTTTGTACCCTTTTTTATGTAAAGCGGATGCGCCATAAGCTGGAATTACCGGCAAAATAACATTACCGGTATTGGTCCATTGGAATTGGCGATTTTGACCCAAGAAAGCGTTGCCTTTATCATTTAAAAGTGGTGGATCGCTAATCGAGATTGATATTTTTGATTTATTTGGCATAAGTGGTGGGTTAACCGCCAAGATATTTCTGACGATGTTTATCGATTTTATGCGGTTTGAAATCAAGTTTCAATGTGAAGAAACCAACAATAAATAAAAAACCGTAATATAAATGTGTTATGGGAATAGTAATTGTAGCAAGTAAAGAAGTAAATAATTTATTTCTTTTTAATAAGAAACTGAAAAATGTAGATATAAGTAAAATTAAATATAGAATAAAAGGAAAAATAGTGATTGGAATATAGTAAAAAGTGATTGGCAATAAAATACAATAGATTAAAAAGATGCTAGGTATTAAATAGCCGATTCGGAGACTGGTTTGAGGATAAATACGGGCAAAATTACCCCGATGTAAGGCGTAACGGGTAATTTGTTTTAAATGTTTGCTGATAACTTCCCGACGGTGATGATAAACGATAATTGAAGGATGATAAAGAATTTTTTGTTTTAATTTATAGACTAAATTTAAACATAAAATTGTGTCTTCACCGGGCCAGTGATGAGTGTCAAATCCTTTAACTAACCAAAATGATTTTTTGTTAACAATCAGGTTAACGCTAGGATAATCGTCGACATATCTTTGAGGAGAAATATTATTACGAAAATTACCGGCACCACCACTGCCAAGAAATGATGACCAAACTAAACCGGATGCTTGTTGGCGAATGTTATCAGTTAACGGAGTTAAGCAGGGACCACAAACGGCGGCAACATTGGTATGTTTATCAAATATATTTTTTGAATTTAACAACCAATTGCGTTCGGGATAAGAATCATCATCTAAAAAAGCCAGATATTTCCCCTTGGCCATTTTGGCACCTAAATTACGTTTAAGCGCAGGGTTTGAAGATTTGGATATTTTATCTGTAATAACCAATATTTCATAATCTTTACATGATTGTTTAGATAAAAATTTAAGAGTTTCACGCAAATAATCTGTTTCTACTCTAACTGGAATAATTATTGAAAATAAAGGTAATTGGTTCATCCGGTATTAATCCTCATATCAAGTTCTTTATCATATACCCACTTACGTTTGTTTTTATCATCGTAATAATGCAGTATCCGTAATCTATAAAATACTGCCAATGCTTCCCATAAAGAATTGAATATGGTTTTTAAGCCGGTGGCGTGAGTTAAGCTTTTAAATACGTATTTTAATTTAACCGGAGCTTCGTAAATCCGTTTAAAACCTAAATGATTTGAAACTGCTAATATTTCCAGGTCAAAAGCATAATTTTTAACCAAAAGACGCGGTAACACTTTTAATAATACTTTCCGTTTAAATATTTTTAATCCAGCCTGAGTATCACGAACTTTGATTCCTAAAAGAAAACGGGAGATGATTTGAGCGCCAAAACTGATTATTCGACGTTGAAAAGGATAATTTACTTGCGAGGCGGGATGTCTTTTTGAGGCGACAATTATATCGGCATTGTACCATTCCATATGTTCTAAAATCATAGAAATACCATTAGGGTCAATTTCCATACCCGAATCAATAAAGGCAATATAATCACCTTTGGTGTGAGCCATGCCGTAACGGACAGCATAGCCTTTGCCATGATTGTGTTTATAACCTAAAATTATTAAATTACGGTTTTTGATATTTTTAGCGATTTGGTAAGAGTTATCAACAGAAGTACCGTCAATAACGGCAACAACTTCATAATCATAGCGGATACGGTCGAGATTAAATAAGATGGTCGATAAATCATCGGCAATAGTTTTTTCTTGTTTATAAATGGGGACGATTACTGATAAAAAGTGAGTACTATTGATCATATTCAAGCGCCAATTTATAGACAGATAAAGTTTGGATGGCGGTATATTTCCAATTAAAAATTTTTGCTCGTTTAAGACCAAGCTTTGAATATTGTTTTTGGAGTTTCTGATTATTCAATAAATTTTTTAACTTATTTTTAAGATCGTCTGGTTTGTAAGGGTCAAAAAATTCACCGTTATAATCCATAATCTCCGAAAGACTGGTTTCAATACTATACAAAACGGGTGTACCTGATTGCATTGCTTCAACTACGGGTAAGCCAAAGCCTTCAGCATATGATGGTTGACAATAGATAGTGGCCAAATTATAGATCGCCGGGCGGTCATTATCGTCGACAAAACCAATACACTTAATATTTTTATTTGTTTTACAAAAATTTTGAAGCCAGTGAATATCTCGTGTCCAGGGATGTTGTGGAGCATTACTAACAGCAGCAGCTCCGACGATAATAAGCGGAATATTTAGTTCTTGGCACGCTAATGCCAGATTGGGTATATTTTTATTCCAATTAATATCACCGACATAAAGAACAAATTTATCGGGAAGATTATATTTTATTTTAATTTTTGATAATGATTTTTTATTGATTGGTCTAAAGATTTCTTCCGCAGCTAAGTGAGTAACGTAGATTTTATCTACCGGATAATTTAATTGTTTGGCAATAATATATTTTGAATAATGAGAATCGGTAATAATATATTTGGCTTTTTGAGCACGATGTTTTTGGATTAACCATTTTATTTCACCTTTGATACCAACCGGATATTTATCTTTGAATTGACGAGGGATAAGGTCGTGAATTGATATTATAAACGGAATTGTATTACTTACCGGTAAAGTAAGGTTAAAAGGATCAAAAAATGGATAATGAATTAAGTTATAATTGTTATTTTTTAATAAGTCTTTTGAAGTTACTAAGTCAATTTGGTAGTTTTTGTATTCGGTATTAGTTAAGATTTCAGTCTTTAGGGCATTAATTATATTTTTAGTATAAAAACCAACTCCCCTAACTGAATTTCCATCACTTAAAGGTGAAGTGTCGATAGCAATATTGTACATATTAGTTCCAATCTCTGGTTAAATCGATATCGGATTTAGTAACAGATAATTCATAATATTTTGTAAATGCAATTGGATAGGTTAAGGCTGAATAAAATGCAAAAACAAATCCGGGGAAACCATCGATATAGCCACGATGGCGAAGATATATCTGAAGAAAACGTCTAAAGGGAACAAAAAGATAATACTTTATAAAAGTAAAAAAATTAATTGGGATTTTTTGTTTTTTGTATTCCTCAGCAATTAGTGTTGAATAACGATTATTTCTTTGAAGATAGCGGGAAAAAGAATAATCGGCAAAATGATGTAAATCGTTTTTTAACCAACCAACTGTACCGTTAATTTGAGCTTGTTCATGGACACTCTTACAGGGTAATTTGCCATAACCACGTTTATAAAGACGAATGGTTGGGTCGGGATATACCCCACCTTTAGTTAAAAATTTACCAAGAAAATAATTTTTGCGTTTTATCCAAAAGCCCGAATCGGAAATATTTTCAATATTTTGGGAAATAATAGTTTTGATTTCATTGTTAAGCTCGGGTGTAACAACCTCGTCGGCATCAAGTTGAAGTATCCAATCAGATTTACAGGCATCGATGGCTATTTGTTTGTTAAGATGAAACAAAGGTTTGTTGGTGGTGGAGATTACTTTTACTTTTGAGAATTTACCGGCTATTAAAACAGTATTGTCGGTAGAGCTACCATCGACTAAAATTATTTCATCAGCTAAATTATTAATCGATTTTAAACATCGACTGATGTGAATTTCTTCATTAAATGTTGCGATGGCAATAGAAATAGTTGACATTTTATTTGATATATATTTTAAACCCAGAAGATTGATTGGGAAAATTATATTCTAAAATCGGATTTTTATCCGGTAACTCATTAGCGGCAATTATTAA
>JAYRQZ010000080.1:0-10044 GCA_041910355.1 Candidatus Woesebacteria bacterium
ATAAGACTAAGAAATAATCGAGGACAAATTGAGCAAATAATTGATCTATGTAACCAGCGAGGTTGTGTAGTTATGGTTGATGTGACAACCAAACAAAATGTGAATGGGGCAATTGAGACATTTACTCCCAGAGGAGATAATGTATTTATTGATGTGGATTTAGAATTTAACAATGGACAAGTTAGTTCGAGTGATATAAACAGTTGGGCGAAAAAATATTTTGATCTTAGAAAAAATATGGGTTATACGTCAAAGGGAATATTTGCTTTTTATGATTTTAGATCCTCTCCTCCAAAAATTAACAATCCTGAAGCAATCAAATGGAATTATGAGAATGGTATAGTTGTGCCCATTTTTGATGGACATTGTAAGGGGACACCATGCAAACAAGGAAAATTTAATTCTACCAGAGCTGTCTTGGATAGTTACGGATCACCAAATAATGGAATAATGGAATTTTCTACCAGATGGGGTTGTGGGTCTAAATACGGTGATTGTGGTTTTTCAAATCAGGAATATTTCAATGAATTTCGTCCTTTATTATTCATGTCACAATAGAGTATGTGTTATAATTCTGGGATTAAAAATTTATAAAAATATTAAAATAGTTTTCCCTGTCTCTACGGGGCAAATAAGATAATAAAAACTATGAAAGCGAAAAAAATTGTAAAAACGGTTAACCGAACCGGTAAAAGTTTAGTTAAAAAGGCTTTGGTGGTGAAAGCAAAAAAACAAAGTAATATTACAACTGAAAATATCAAGAAATTAAACGAAAAAAAGGCACTGGAAAAGGCAGCGTTAGCAAATAATGAATTGAATACAAAACAGAAAGAAGTTGAAAAAAAAGATGTGGTAAGAGAGGACAAAAAATACGAATTAACAATTGGTTTAAGAGAGTTGTTAGCTGAAGGTTGTCATTTAGGTCATAAGATATCAAAAACTCACCCAAAATCCAGAGAAAACATATACATATCTAAGGATGGGATTTCAATTTTTGATTTGGTTAAAACGCTAAAATATCTGGATAAAGCATGTAATTTTCTTTATAATGCCCGAAGAAATGGCAAACAAATAGTACTAGTGGGAACTAAAAGACAAGCCAGAGAAGTAATTAAAAGAGTGGCAACTGATGCCGGAGTGGCTTATGTAACTGACAGGTGGCTGGGAGGGACGATTAGTAACTGGGAACAAATTAAAAAAAATATCAAAAAGTTTAAAGATATTAAAGAAGGATTGGAAAAAGGTAGTTTTACCGATAAAACGAAAAAAGAATTGGGTGATATGGCTAAAGACCAAATTAGATTAGGAAAAATGATTGGAGGATTAGTAAATTTGGAAAAGTTATTTGACGTAATATTTGTAGTGGACGCCGGATTTGAGAAAACCGCTGTTAAGGAAGCCAAAATGCGAAACGTAAAAATTGTAGCTATTACCGATACTGACACTAATCCAAATAAGGTTGATTTCCCAATTCCGGCTAACGATGACTCGGTAAAATCAATTAATATTATCGTTGAAGAGATTGGCCGGGCAATAAAAGCGGCCGGAGTAAAATAGAGCATTAGAAAAGTAGAATTTTAGAAATTAATAAAATATATATGGATAATAAAAAAATAATTGAATTGGTTAAAAAACTGCGTCAAGAAATGGGTCTGGGAATAATGGAAATTAAATCAGCGGTAGAAGAAGCTGATGGAGATGAAAAAAAAGCCAAAGAAATATTAAAAGAAAAGGGTTTTAAAAAAGCAGAAAAAAAAGCTGAAAGAGAGACGCATCAGGGAAGAATAGCTACTTATACCCATACTACCGGTAAAATTGGAGTAATGGTTGAGTTGCTATGCGAAACAGATTTTGTAGCCAAAAATGAAGAATTTATGACAGTAGCCAGAGATATTTGTTTACAGATAGCTGCTATGAATCCGGAGAAAGTTGACGAATTGTCGGAAATGGAATTTATTAAAGATCCGACTAAAAAAATAAAAGATTTGGTAACCGGATTAGTGGCTAAGTTTGGTGAAAATATAAAAATCGGTAGATTTCAGCGATTCGAGATATAATACGTTTACATAATTATGTGTATTGACTGTGTATAAAAGTATGTTATTATAAGGTATGAATAGAAATAAAATTGAACAAGGTTTAATTAGAATATTTGGGCATGGAGATACCAGTAAAGGGTCTTCTCCAAAGCTTGGCAGCGAGCAATCATCTGAAACCACCAAAGCAGAATGGAGAAGGGATGTGAGGGGATTAAGAGATTCAATACAGCTACTTAAAGATATGGATATGAGGTTTCGATGGGATAGATTGGTTGGATCAAAACACGCAGTAGATGAAGCTTATGGAAGTAATTTAGTTTGGGTCGAAGAGGAAGAAAGAAAATTTGTAAGATGGGATTGGCATTCACCCGAAGATGAACTAAAGAAAGGAGAAATCGAAATTGTTGAGGGGGGTGGTTTTAGATATACTGCAAGAAATTTTGAAGGATCAGGACCAAGAATAATAATTAGAGCAATTGATTCAGAATCTGGAGAGGTTTTGTCATCACTATATGTTACACAAGAAGGAGATAATTTAAAAGATAGTGGTAGTTTTGTTGAAGTTGGATCTGAAGATGCTGAAGTTTTGGTACCACCTGAAGATTAATCTGATTATTAAATTTTTGGTGTATAATTAAGTCAGTATGGTATCTAGTTTAGGTTGTGGTGAGAGATTTGTGGGTTTTTTGGAGAAATTAGGTGAGTCGGAAAATTCAACTTTGTTAATTGCTTTGTTATTACAGATAAATTTTGCCCAATTATCTTCAGGAATTCCATTGCCACCTGATTTTGTATACCGAGTTTCACGGAGCGGAGTTGATGTTTTACAGCAGACAACAGAATTGTGTGAAATGTTTAGATATAAAAAGACTTGATTATAGAAAAAGGAAAAAAGATATAGATTTGATAAAATAGGTGATGCTAAATATTAACGATATAACGGTACGGATGAATAAGATAGTTAGTTTGTTTGTAGAGGATATAGCCTCGATTAGAACCGGGCGGGCGACACCGGGATTGATAGAAAATGTAGTAGTAACGGTATATGGCGGCCAGAAGATGAAATTGATCGAATTGGGATCGATTGGAGTACCGGATGTAAGGAGTTTGACATTTCAGCCTTGGGATCAGACCTTGATCAAGGAAATTGCTAATGGAATAGCCAGCGCGGGAATAAATATGAATCCAGCAATTGATGGCAATCTGATTCGGTTAGCGTTGCCGATGTTAACAATGGAACAACGGGAAGATTATATAAAACTACTTGGCAGAAAATTGGAAGGAGCTAGAGGAATGATCCGGGATGCTCGGGGAGATTACCGGAAAAAAATAATGGATGCTAAAAATGATAAATCGATTTCTGAAGATGAATTTAAGCGAGATGAAACGGAATTACAAAAATTGACAGATCAATATATTGTTAAATTGGAAGAAATTGCTAAGAAAAAAGAAGTTGAGGTGAGAGGATAGCTAAGAGAATTTCTAAGTTTCAAAATTACAACGACGTTGAGGTAATTAATAGGTTAAAATAGTACCCATGGATATATTAATTTTTGTAGTAGCTTTATCAATTTTAGTATTGGTTCATGAGTTAGGACATTATTTGGCAGCGATTTGGACAGGGGTAAAAGTTGAAGAATTTGGATTGGGTTTGCCACCAAAAATATTTGGTAAAAAAATCGGTCAGACAGTGTGGAGTTTGAATTGGTTACCAATTGGCGGTTTTTGTAAATTGGAAGGCGAAGATCCTTCAGATGTGAAAGCGATTAAAAATAAAACATCATTTATGTATAAAAATCCTTGGCAAAAGGGGATAATTGTTTTGGGCGGGGTATTAATGAATATTGTTTTGGCAGTAACGGTGTTTTCGGTAGTTTATACGATTGTTGGAGTGTCAAAAGAAACAGATAGGGTTAAAGTTGTGGGGGTGTCAAAAAATTCACCGGCAGAAAAAGCCGGTTTGAGAGAAGATGATTGGATTGTTAATGTCGATAGTGTGTCTATAAAAAAATCAAATCAACTGATTGAATTAGTAAATAAATATAAAGGTGGTCGGGTGAATTTGTTAGTAGAAAGTAAGGATGGTATCCGACGAGGAGTGGTGGTTGAAGTTAGAGCTGACCCGCCGGTAGGTGAGGGTAGTATGGGAGTGGCAATTTCTAATATGGAATTGGAAAAGATAAAATGGTATCAGTTTTACCGAGGGATATGGGCAGGATTTAAAGAGGCCTATTATTGGGGAAAGATAATAACTGAAGGGGTAGGTAAAATGATCGGAGGATTAATTGTTGGTCAGGTTCCCAAAGATGTTTCCGGACCGATTGGAATGTACGAAGCAACTAGTAGCATCAAAAAAAATCAAGGAATGTTGGCCGTAGTTCATTTTTTCGGAATTGTTTCGGTAAATTTAGCGGTGGTTAACGTATTACCTTTTCCGGCTTTAGACGGAGGGAGAATAATATTTGTTTTATATGAAATGATAACCAAAAAGCGGGCAAACCAAAAATTTGAAACAGCGGTGAATAATTTTGGGATGCTGGTATTGTTGAGTTTGATACTGATGATAACGGTTGGTGATGTGTTGAGATTGATAAAGAAATAATTATAAATATATAATTACTAATATCAAATTTCTAATGTCTAATAAAAAAACGGATAAAAGGTAATTTTGAAATTCGTAATTATTAATTACCTGAGTGGAGTGAGTTCGAGAAGAAGGGCGGTGTTTGGTTCCATATATATTTTTTCGTGGTAATTGGCGGTGGCCATAACTGTTTTAATAGAGGAATTGCCAAGATAATTAATTGTTTTGAGACTATATTGGCCGGGGGTGAGATTTTGAAACGTTACGGGTACTGTTTCGAAGTGA
The DNA here is from genome assembly GCA_041910355.1 of Candidatus Woesebacteria bacterium. Classification (GTDB taxonomy): domain Bacteria; phylum Patescibacteriota; class Microgenomatia; order UBA12405; family UBA12405; genus JAYRQZ01. The sequence goes on from JAYRQZ010000080.1 coordinate 4,909, forward strand.
TTTTGATTTTGATCGTAATTTACGAGTAATAATTGGAAGGTATTATTGTTTTTTGACGATAGAGCCGTAACCCAAGAACCGTTGCCGGTGGTAGATAGTTGGGTGCCTTTGAGTTGGTTTAAAAATTGGATTGAATAGTAGCGGGGTTTTGGTTTGGTACCATTTGAAGGATGAGTGATTAAACCCCATCCGGTTGATTTGTCGGATCTGGCTGTAGGACCGTCAACCGGTTCGAAGGGAAATAACCGATGAATTTTTCCGGCCATTCTGGTGGCCAGTGATATAAAGTGAATGCCAGAAAGTTCATTGTCATACCAACTGTCGGGTTCGGAATTGGGACCGACTTCGGTAATTATACGTTCGATATTAAAATATTGTGGATAAATGTTTAAAATATTGTTTAAGTTATTGAAATCTTTATCAAAGTCGTTTAGGTTTTTGGTGTATTTATGCCAAGAAATAAAATCAAGCCGGAGTCGGTTGTCGGAAGCAGTTTTGAAAAGTGATTTAATCCAATTAGGATAAAAGGCGGTGATGGCTGGACCGCCGACTTTGTATGCTGAATTTTTGGCACCATTGACAACTGCTCTTGAAGTTTGAATGTAGAGAGTAGAGTAATTGGGACTGGTATTGTATTTCCAGCCACCAAATAAATCCGGTTCATTCCATACTTCGTAATAAATTCCGGTAATATTTTTTTCTAATGAATATCTGGCAGCGGTGGCTTTGACCAACTGATACCATTGGTTCCAGTCTTTGGGTTCACCGGCATTTTGGCCATTTATGGTCATTTCGGCGGTAGTGTAGGATAGTGACAACATTGGTTTGGCTCCGGTTAAGAGGATACTATTTATAGCCTGATCAAGTCGCGAAAAATCGTAATTTCCCTGACCTTGATCAACTTGATAATAATCAAATATGTGGTCAATGCGAATTATTTTTGGTTCAAGTGGTCGAAGCAGAGGAATAATTGGTTTGATCATATCGTTTGATTCTTCTCCACCTTGAGATAGGTTTTGCCACAAACTTGATTGAACGTTGCCTTGATATCTTTTGGTATCTACTAAAATATCAGCCGGAGTTCCGGCGGCACCTTTGCGAAGATCTACGACAGTTTTAACCGCATATAATACGAAAGGTAAAAGTAGCAGCAAAAAAACAGTTTTTGTTATTGATGATTTGTGTTTAGTTATGAAAATAGTATAACTGAAAATGAGGTTGTATAATCATGAAGATGAAATTAAATAAAGAAGGAAAGTTAAATTTGATAATTATCAGTTTTATCGGAATCTTAATCTTGCTACTTATAGTAAAACTATTTAAACAAAAAGATGAATTTGTTGAAGTAAATATACAGGTAACCGGATCTAATGGTTGGCAGCAACAAAGTATGCAACCACCTTCATGGTTAGTAGACTCAATAAAGAAAGGAAGCGTCGAAATGTCATATTCTGGTAAAAAAATGGCCGAGGTTTTAGATATTGGAAGTTATGAAGAAGGAAACAACAAAGTGGCTTTCTTGAAATTGAGGCTACTAACTACTAAAAATCAAAAACTAGGTACTTATAGATATAAACAAAAACCCCTGGAAACCGGATCGACGGTAGATCTGCTTTTAGGGAATACCAGAATTTATGGAACGGTGATGATGATTAATGATGGTAAAACTGAAAACAAGAAAAAATTTATGATGGTTAAAGTGATCTTGTACGATAGATGGCCATGGTTTGCTGATAGTATTGGAGTGGGCGACAGTGTTATTGGTGGGATGAATGGAGATGAATTGCAAAGTAAAGTAATTTCCAAAGAAATTAGACCAAATATAAAAGCAACCAAGTTTGGATTAGTGGATGTTTTATTGGAGATGAAACTTCGGGTAGATGAACGCGGAGGATTAAATTACTTTGCAAATTATCAGCCAGTAAAAGTTGGAAATTTGTTATATATTCCAATGAAAGACTACAATTTGTACGAATCAAACGTGGTAGAGATGAAAAATGAAAATTGAGGCTAACGCGTTGAAAAAAACTTTCGGTAAGAAGAAAGTGATTAAGGATGTAAGTATTAGGATTAAGGATGGAGAAATGGTTGGTTTGTTGGGTAAAAATGGAGCCGGTAAAACAGTATTAATGAACATTTTAGCAGGTTTAATTGTGCCAACTTCTGGAGAAGTAAAATATAATCGAACAGATATTGAGAGAAATATTCAAGCTTATTGGGAAAAAATCAATTGGGCTTCGGGATATCAATCGTTGCAGTTGCAGGCATCGATACAGGAAAATATGGAAACTTTTGCTGGCATATACGGTATATCAAAAAATAAAATTGAAGAAATATTAGATTTAGTAGAGATGAATGAAATTAAATTAAAGAAAAGAAAATTATTTTTATTGTCTTCTGGAGAAATTGGTCGAGTTAATCTAGCAAAGTCGTTACTAAACAAGCCGGATATACTTTTTTTGGACGAACCGACAGCTTTTTTAGATCCCGTTTTTAAAGTAAAATTTAAAAAAATACTAGAGAAAATAAACAATGAATGGGGTACGACAATTATATTTTCGTCACACCAATTGGATGAAATAATTGATTTGTGTGACAAGGTGGTGATATTGAGAGACGGTGAAGTGTCTTATGACGGAAAACGAAAAAAATTTAACGAATTAATAAAATATTACTAGATTATGTCAACAAAACGAATATGGACTATGTGGCGACATTACATTTTTTCAATAAGAAGAAACAAGAGTAGATTAATAGACATTTTTGTATGGCCAGTATTGGAATTATTGGTTTTTGGATTTACGGCAAATTTTTTAGATCAGGAGATAAAGAATGAAACGATCAAATTGATGGTTATATTTTTGGGGAGTTTGGTATTTTGGCATTTTTTTTCAAAAATTTCAGGTGAAGTGTACCAGCAGTTGTTTGATGATGTTTTATCAAAGAATTTGAGAAATATTATTGTATCGCCGGTACGGGTAGGTGAGATGCTGTTGGCTTTGATTGGAGCGGCGTTAACTAAACTAGTTGTTAGCGTGACGATACTTTTAGTGGTAGCTAGATGTATATATGGTTTTAATTTATTAACGAATTGGTATTTTGGACTGTTGATTATAGTGTTGATTTTGTGGGGTATGGCGATGGGGTTGTTAATATCTTCATTAATATTCTTAATGGGAAATAAAGCGATGACTTTGGCTTGGGTAATTACGGGAATTATACAACCGTTTTCCTGTGTTTTTTACAGCCGGGAAGTATTGCCACGAACGATTGAGCTGATTTCATATTTAGTACCGTCATCTTATGTCTTTGAATTGTATAGAGGAGTTATAAAAACAGGTGGGGTATTTGATTGGTCAGGATGGGTAGTGGTAGTTATTTTAACGTTAGTTTATTTGATTTTAGGAATATTGTTATTTAAATTCTTCCTGAAAGTTTCCAGGATAACTGGAGTATTAGCTAGAATATGAAAATACAAAAATTATTGAATAATTGGAAAATATTTATAACTTCAAAAGGTACATATAGTGATGTTAATAATATTGGGCCCATGTTTTGGGATGCTCAGATTAAGATTGTTGATGGATGTAATTCCCGATGTATAACTTGTGATATTTGGAAAAGTAAAACAAAAAAGGAGATGTCGCTAAAAACATACACCAAGGTTTTGGATGAGTTGATAAGTTGTGGTTTAAGGCGGGTTGGAATAACCGGGGGTGAACCTTTATTACATCAACATATAGTTGATATATGTAGAGTTACAAAAGATAGGGGTGTGGAATTGATAATTGCCACCAATGGTCTACTTTTGTCAAATAAAATTAATACGATTGCTAAATATGTTGATGGTTTGTCGATTTCACTGGATGGACTGGAGAAGACTAATGATGAAATACGAGGTATACCGGGATATTACAAAAATGTTACCAAAAGTATTTTGAATATTAGAAAAAAATACCCCAGAATTAGGATAACTATTTCAACAACTTTAACAGGTAAAAATTTAAATGAAATAAAAAATATTTTAGAATGGTGTCGAAAATATGATGTAAAATGGTCGGCTAATTTATTAATGAATTCACTTTATTTTTTTAACAAGGTAAAGATTGATGATTTAAAAATAAATAGGAGTAAGGAGAGTGTTGATGAATTTAAAAAAATCTTGCTTGATTATAAAAAAAAGTTGGTGGTAAATATTTCAAGAGTGGCCATAGACTATTTAGTAGACTTTCTGATTGATAAACACAAACCTGCACCATGTGTTTTGGGTTTGATTTTTGCTTTTGTTGATTGTGATGCTAATTATTATAGTGGATGTTGGGCTTTGCCTTCGATAGGGAACTTGGCAAGAGAATCTTTGACAGAAATTGTAATGAGTAAAAAATTTAAAAATAGGATCAAGAATATGTATAAATTAAATTGCCCCGGTTGTACTTGTGGTTATGACCAAAACTGGGAAATAAACAATTATGGGAAACATTTGTTGAATAGGATTGTAGAATCTATCGGAGTATGAGATACGAGGCAATATTTTTTTCACCACATTTAGACGATGCCGTTTTAAGTTGTGGAGGATTGATAGCCAAATTGGTAGAAAATAGAAAGAAGATATTGGTGGTGACAGTTTTTAGCGCGATCGATAAAGGTCTGATAGTTGATGGAGTTATGTCGACATATGTTAATAAATGTGGGTATTCAGATCCGGACGAGCTGTCTTTTGAAAGAAAAAGAGAAGATAAAATGGTTGCAGCGATGCTTGGCGTTGATATCCAATGGGTGGATTTAGTTGAAGCTGACTACAGAGTTGAATTTAAGAGTCAAAAAGAAATTTTTCAACCTGAATCTATAAAAAGAGAGGCTTTAATAGCTGAAAAAGTGAGAAAAACAATAATAAAGATAATTGATAACAACTTAGCCAAAGATGGGGAGCTGTATTTTCCAATAGGATTGGGAAATCATATTGATCATCTGATTGTCAGGGCGGTGGGAGAGACTGTAAAAAATAAAACGGTATATTTTTGGGATGAATATCCATACAATTTTTATAATAGATATCAAAAGCAACTGTTATATTTAAGAAATGAGTTTTGTTTAAGGAAAGTTGAAAATATCTCGAGTCAGATCAGGTTCAAACAG
>JAYRQZ010000081.1:0-1917 GCA_041910355.1 Candidatus Woesebacteria bacterium
AAAAGCATTAAGCTTATTAGACATCTACGGAAAAATAGCAGTTATTTCTTTTCATTCGCTCGATGATCGAATTGTAAAACAATGGTTTAGCAAATGGAGCAGGCAGCAGTTAGGAGAAATAATTACAAAAAAACCTATATCAGCCGGTAAACAAGAGTTAGAGCTTAATTCACGAAGCCGGAGTGCAAAATTAAGAATATTTCAAAAAAAATAGTCTATTCATAACAAAGTTGGATCTTGCTTATGAATAGTCATGAAGAAACTAATATTATTTACCACACCGCTTTTTATTTTGTGCATTATATTGAGTGTAATCCAGGTTGTGATATCAAATATGCTATCAACTTCCGGTGTCGAGCTTGATGGATTGCAAGATAATCTAATAAAATACAAAAATGAAAATGCAATTTTGCGCGAAGAAGTATTGAAAAATACATCTCTGACTAAGATTGCATCCAGTGCAGCAGTGTTAGGTTTTGTTGATGCAAAATCCTCAATTAATTTATCTTATAATGAAACTCTGACTAGAAGATAATTTTTATGGTATGGCGCTATAGATTAGTTTTAATTTTTTTCCTCTGTTTTATTCTATTAATATCAGGCAGATTATTTTACTGGCAATTTGTACGGGCTGATGAATTAGTATCTTTAGCTGAATCACAGTATAAAAAATTAATCAAAGATGATCCTGAAAGAGGAGATATCAAGACAAGTGATGGCTATCCTATCGCCACTAACAAAATTACCTATTTGGTTTCCGCGAATCCCAAATTAGTAACTGACGACGAGAGAGAAAAAATTGCGAAATTATTGGCACCGGTAATTACAATCGATGAAGCAAGTATCAGCGCTTCTTTGCAGTTGGATAAGTTTTGGGTCCCTTTAAAAAATTCAGTAGATGAAAAAACAAAGCTTGAGATAGAAAAAATGAATTTTAAAGCAATCAGTTTTGAGCAGCAATCTGTCCGCTATTATCCTGAAGCATCGCTGGCAGCAAAATTAGTAGGTTTTGTAGGAAAAGATGACAGCGGTAATAAAAAGGGATATTTTGGAATTGAAGGATATTATGATAGGCAATTGAGCGGGAAAACTGGTTTACTTCATCAAATAAAAGATGCACACGGTAGGCCTATTTTGTCAAAAATAAATGAAAAGTCCGGAAAAATAAACGGCAGAAATTTAATTCTACACATAGATCGGTTCGCTCAATTTACCTTAGAGGACGCATTAAAAAATGGTTTTTATAAATACGGCGCGCATGCTGCGTTCGGGATAATAATGGACCCTAAGACCGGGGGGATTCTCGCGATGAGTGGAGTACCTGATTTTGAACCGGGTAAATATAATGATTATCCGCAGGAAAGTTATTTAAATCAGATAATATCTTCTGGATATGAACCGGGTTCAACCTTCAAGCCTTTAATCATGGCTGCAGCTTTAGATAGTAATTTGGTTAAGCCGGATACTCAATGTAATATATGTGATAAACCCGTTGATTTAGGTGGTTTTACTATCAAAACATGGAATGACCAATATAAAGCAAATATAACTATGGCAAATGTAATCAGGGATTCAGATAATACCGGCATGGTATATGTGAGTCAAAAGCTTGGTTTAGAAAGGTTGTATAAATACTTGAATGCGTTTGGTTTCGGAAAGGTTACAGGAATTGATTTACAGGGAGAGATGGCTCCTAATATTAGAGCATATAATGATTGGTATCCGATTGATATCGCGACTGCCAGTTTCGGCCAAGGTATATCAGTCACGCCAATAGAATTAATTACCGCATTTTCAAGTATTGCAAATGATGGTAAATTAATGATGCCGCAGGTGGTTGATAAAATAGAAACCGAAAAAAGCGAGATAATCGATATACAACCAAAAATTGTCAGACAACCAATTTCTGCAAAGACT
>JAYRQZ010000082.1:0-3950 GCA_041910355.1 Candidatus Woesebacteria bacterium
AAATATTTAGGTGAAAAAGTCACTTCTGCCGTCATTACCGTTCCCGCTTATTTCGATGATTCCCAGCGTCAGGCTACCAAACAAGCAGGTGAAATTGCCGGTCTTAAGGTAGAAAGAATAGTTAATGAACCGACCGCTTCAGCTCTGGCTTACGGTCTTGATAAAAAGAAAAAAGGTTTAGTGGCTGTATACGACCTTGGTGGTGGTACTTTTGATATTTCGATTTTGGAAATTGGCGACGGAGTCTTTGAAGTCAAGGCAACTAACGGTGATACTTTCCTCGGTGGTGATGATTTTGATCAAAAAATCCTTCACTGGTTAATTGATAATTTCAAAAAAGATCAAGGAGTAGATTTGGGGCAGGATCCTCAAGCCCTACAACGTTTACGTGAAGCCGCCGAAAAAGCCAAAATTGAATTAAGTAGTGCCCAGGAGACTGATATCAATTTACCATTTATTACCCAACGCGACGGTAATCCACTACACTTAACCGTCAAAATGACCCGGACTGATCTGGAGAAATTAGTCGATGATCTGATTCAAAAAACCATCGAGCCAGTCGAGAAATGCTTAAAAGACGCCAAAATTTCCAAGTTCGATATTACCGACGTGGTAATGGTTGGTGGTATGACCAGGATGCCTAAAGTTTTGCAGGTGGTTAAAGATTATTTCGGAAAGGATTTAGATACTACTGTAAATCCTGATGAAGTCGTTGCCATTGGTGCTGCCGTTCAGGGAGCAGTTCTTACTGGTGAGGTCAAAGACATAGTTTTACTCGATGTTACCCCATTAACTTTTGGTATCGAAACTGCTGGTGGTGTTCGGACACCATTAATTGAACGAAATACTACTGTACCTACCAAAAAATCTCAAATATTTACCACTTATTCTGACAGTCAACCACAAGTTGAAATTAACGTTCTTCAGGGTGAACGGCCAATGGCTGCCGACAACAAATCCCTTGGTCGATTTATTCTTGATGGTATTCCCCCGGCACCTCGAGGTACTCCTCAAATTGAAGTTACTTTTGACATTGATAGTAACGGTATACTAGCGGTGTCAGCCAAAGACAAAGGTACCGGTAAAGAACAGCGGATCACTATCCAAAACGCCACCAATTTATCCGATGATGAAATTGAGCGGATGAAAAAAGATGCCGAAGCTCATGCCCGCGAAGATGAAGAAAAACGCGGATTAGCCGAATCAAGAAATAAACTTGATTCTACCCTGTTTTCAGGCGAAAAAACCCTAAAAGATTTGGCTGATAAAGTAAAGCCGGAAGACAAAAAAATTATTGAAGATAAGGTAAAAGCCGGCAAAGAATTATTATTAAAACCCGATGTTAAAAAAGACGAGTTTGATAAATTTAGCGAAGAATTAAACCAGATCCTTCAAACAGTCGGTGCTGCCATTTATCAACAGCAAAATCCGCCAACCGGTGGACCAGCTGGAAGTGAAACACCTCCGACTGATGAACCAACTTCAGAAACCGGTAAAAAATCAAAGGGTAAAAAAACCGAAGAACCTAAAGCCGAAGAAGGGGAGATAGTTAATTAATAATTTAAATACACCCCGGTTAACGCCGGGGTTTAATTTTCAAAATGAAAAAAACAAATCATGAGTTTCAAATTAGTCAGTTACGTCAAGACAAAATAATTTATGCTGTCGAAGCCGTTGCGGTCAATATTACCTGTTTGACTTTAGGCTCACTTACCAGCTTAATTGTCAATCTTGAACTTATCCCTAATCAGATTTTGTTCTACTCAAATATTGCCATTTTTGCCTTCGGTGTTTTATTTACTCTATATGCTTTAATTGGCAATCTCATTCGGCTTAAAAAAATTAGACGACTCGAAAAAACCATTAAATAAAAAATATGTCAGATGAATTTGGTGAATTAAACGAACGGGAACCAAAATCAAAACCGGTCAAAAAAACTACCAAAATGACTTTAGAAAAAGCCGTTGAGATGGGGGAATATAATCCGGAATTTTTATCTACATTTCCTGAATGGTCCTCATTTACCAATAATATTCGTTGGCATTATATTCGTCAAGCGATCCAAAATCGTCGCCGATTTTTATTATTAAATTGGGCCGAAACTAACAATGTTTTAGACTTGCGTTTAAAACCGGAATTAAAACAAGTTCTTGATAAAATAAACAATCAAGTTCTCGATCTCAATCGGGAAGAGGAAAGATTAAGGATAGAATATATCAAATGAAACGTGATTTTTATGAAACTTTAGGAGTCAGTAAATCCGCCTCGAAAGAGGAGATCAAAAGTGCCTATCGCAATATGGCACTAAAGTTTCACCCCGACCGCAACAAAGAACCAGATGCTGAAGAAAAATTTAAAGAAATCAATGAAGCCTATGAGGTGTTAAGCAACGATTCCAAAAAATCAGCTTATGATCAGTACGGACACGCCGCTTTTGACCCGTCATCCGGCGGTTTTGGTGGCGGAAGAACTTACACTGATCAAAGCGGACCGTTTACTTATACCTGGCAGGGTGGTGGTAATCCGGGTGGAGTTGATTTCGATTTTGGTGGATTCAGTAATCCTTTTGATATATTTGAACAATTTTTTGGCGGCGGTGGTGTTTTTGGTGGTAGTCAAGGGCGTCAACAACGTCTAGCTACCTACAAAATTCAATTAACTTTTTTAGAAGCCGCCAAAGGTTGTCAAAAAATTATTGATATTAATGGTACTGGTAAGAGCATTAAAATTCCTGCCGGTGTCGACGACGGTCAGCGAATTCGTTTTAATGAGTTTATATTACTAATAGACGTCTTACCTGACAAAATTTTTCAACGTGACGGAAACGATGTTTATGTAGGTATTAATATATCTTTCGCTGCCGCCGCTTTAGGTACAGAAATTTCCGTACCTACTTTAAACGATCCGGTAAAAGTCAGAATCAAACCTGGCACTCAACCCAATACCCTTATTCGTCTTCGTGGTCAGGGGATTCGTGATGTTAATGGATATGGCGTCGGTGATCTTTATATTCGATTGCTGATTACAGTTCCGTCGAAATTAACCTCCAAACAAAAAGATTTGTTAAGAGAGCTTGATTTATAAACAAACAGTTTTTCTGATATAATACCTCTAGTTAATTTGTGGTAAATGGAATGGGGACGAGATGTCCCCGTTTTTATTTCAATTACCAAAAAGGAAAAATATGGACATTAAACGATTACCAAAAACCGAATTTGCCGCTGCTGTAGCCCAAATCGCCGGTGAGCGTAACATCCAAGTTCAGGATATCCTCGATTCAATTGAACTTGGTTTGATTTCTGCTTACCGAAGAGATCAAAAAGAACATGGAATTATTATTCCGGAAGAAGATGTTTTTGAAGTTGAGATTAGCCCGGCTTCCGGTTCGTTTTCTATTTTCAAAATTGACGGTACCAAACGAATTGATGTCACTCCACCCGGTTTTGGCCGGATTGCTGCTCAAACTGCCAAGCAGGTTATCGATCAAAAAATTCGCGAAGCTGAAAAAGATACTATTGTCATTGAATACAAACGTAAATTAGGCACTCTAGTTTCCGGAGTAATTCTTCATATCGATCCTTATAAAATCAGCGTTGGTATCGGTAAAACTGAAGGCATCTGCCCCAAAGACGAGCAGATTCGCAATGAAAATTTAGCCCTTGGTTCAAAAAAGCTGTTTTTACTCAAATCAATTGAAGAAGATGATACTGGTCGCAAAGATATCATCCTTTCCCGTAGAGATCCGGAATTTATTAAGCAGTTGTTTGCCCGTGAAGTTCCCGAAGTCGGTAATCGGACTGTCGTAATTGAAAATATTGCCAGATCATCGGGGGAAAGAACCAAGGTGGCTGTGTCTTCAAGTCAACCTGGGGTTGATCCAGTTGGATCCTGCATTGGTCAAAAAGGTGCTCGAATTCAAGCTGTTTTAAGCGAATTACCAATAGAAGAAA
>JAYRQZ010000083.1:0-1862 GCA_041910355.1 Candidatus Woesebacteria bacterium
ACGATTTTATAATAATAAAAGAAAAATTTGGGGAAGAGTGACTGACGATAACAATGATAAACCGGTTGTTGGAGCAATGGTATTTTTGTTAGATGATAAGTTTAATATCGTGCTTTCCAAAGCAAAAACAGACAAATTGGGAAATTTTGTGATTGATATGAAAAAAGCTGGTGGGTACCGGTTGACCGTAGTTAGAGATGGCTATGAACCGACTCCGATGCGGGAATACACCAAAGAAGGATTGTTGGCTGGAGAAATTGAGATTAAAATGGAGAATGTATTGTCTTTTGGGGAAAAAATCGGAAGTGAGGTTGAAAATATTTCTGTTGGTATAAGAAATATTTTGGTATCAACAGGATTAGTTATTTTATTGATAATGGAGTTGATGTTTTGGCGAACATTTGGATTGAATACGGTATGGCCGTGTGTGGTGATATCCTGGTTTAGTGTCGGACTATGGTTAACAATGGTGTTAAATAAATGAAAATTGTAAAATTTTGGGAAAAAAAGTGGATTGCCAGAGTATTGATGTTTTCATTATTGGCTTTTCCGGCTAGTTCGAATTATAAATTAGAAGGTTTTAGTTTTGGTAATGCCGGAGGGGGTAATGTGGGAACATCTAATTATGGAATTGAAGCTAATATTGGTGAGGTGGGTGGCAATCGAATGAGTGGTGTTAGCTATGATTTGGGGTCTGGATTGGCATTTATTAGACAAGCAGGAGTTCCCCGGGCGCCAACGTTGGTTAATGACGGAAATTTTTATAATAAATTAAAACTAACTTTGGATAATACTAATTCGGGGGTAGGATCATCAACTTTTTCGATTGATACCAAATATGTGGTAGCCATTAGTAAAGATGATTGGGCAACAACACAATATGTGAAAAGTGATATGACGGTGGGAACAAGTTTGACGGCAACGGACTATATGACTTATACCCAATGGGGAGGTTCGGGGGGAGGTTATATTATTGGCTTGGATTCTGAAACTACATATAAAGTAAAAGCTACAGCAATGCAGGGAAAATATACTGAGACTGATTGGGGACCGTCGGCATCGGCGGTTACGGTGGCGCCGACATTGACTTTTGATATAGATGTGGCGACAACCGATATTCAAACCACCCCACCCTATTTAATTGATGTTGGAGATTTGATAGTTGGTAATGTAGTTACCGGTACCAACAAGATTTGGATATCAATTGATACTAATGGCAGTAATGGTGCCGGTGTTTTTGTTTACGGTCAAAATGGTGGTTTGTATAGTTTATCGGCCGGATATACCATTCCGTCAGTTAGTGGTAATTTAGCTGTATTACCGAATGGTTTTGGAGCACAGGCTGTTGGAGCTACACAAAGTAGTGGTGGACCAATGTCAATTGATGATTATTATAATTTGACGTCGGATGTGGTTGGGATAACAGATTTACAAGTGAGGCAAATATTTACTATGAATAGTCCAGTAGTTGGAGGAAGGGCGTCTTTAGTGGTTAAAGCTAAATCAGATAATAGTGTGCCATCGGCGTCTGATTATAGTGAAACTTTGACAGTGATTGCAGCGGCTAATTTTTAGATTAGTGCTTGACAGTAAGATGGAGTTGTTTCATATTTATAGTAGTTAACATAAATTATTAAATGATAAAAATAGTGAGAATTTGGTTGGTGTTATTGTTTGTGGTGGGATTGTTGGTAATTAGTAACGGTGATATTTTGGCAGCAACACCTTTTACCAGAGCAACTTTACGTTATGATCGAATGAAAGCTAGCACCCAATCGACTTTGCAAATTACGATTGTACCAGCATCTACAGAAACTGAAGATAAGGTAAAATTAGTTTTTGCCGGAGCAACTTTTGGAACC
>JAYRQZ010000084.1:0-1911 GCA_041910355.1 Candidatus Woesebacteria bacterium
CGGTAGAGAAATCGTACATCAGAAAAATTAACAAAGTTGGTTAAGTGTAAAAAAATCGATAATTTTATCGGCAATAAACTTAGCGTTGGCTTTGGTTGGGAGATGAAAAAATAAGTGGAAGGTGGATAATTTTTTTTGATGAATATTTAATTCAGTCCGATAGGCAAGATAGTTGCAGTTGAATATTCCCATATTAGAACTGGTTTTAAAAAACCGATGGTCAAAGTCGTCTAAAGGCGGGAGGGATATATTAAACTTTACTGGTGAATAAGGATATATCGATTGTTGATTATACGAATTGGTAGTTTGAGTTTCGATGGCAATTTTATCAAGATATTTGGGTCCATCCCCCAACCCGATTATTAATGAATACTGCTGAAATTCAACATGTTTCTTATAAAAAACTTGGGGTGATGAATTTACCGGCAAATAAACAATATTGGTGTTATTTAAGGTTTGTTGAAGTGAAGTTAAGACACGACGGGAAATGTTGGTAGCCCAACGGTTACTGAAGGCGTAGATTAATATCATTTTTTTTCAATGTTAAAAAGTCCGGATTTGATGGTTAGGGCACCGGGGGCACGAAGCGTAAAAACATCTTTAAATTCAGTTGCATCAAAAGCAAAATCACCTTTGTCAGTAGAAAGACGAACTTTTTGAGTATTGCCACCGGTAGAATAATCGACACTAATCGAATTAACAGAGGATATTGGTCCGCCTTTATCAGCGACCTGACGGCGAAGTTCATCGCGGGACCAAGCATTAGAATCGCAGGAACCGATGCAATTTTGAATTTGAGATAAATGGGATCGATCGTTGGTTTTAGAAGAATATAAAATGGCGTTGATAATATCGGCAAATTCTTCCTGATTTAACCAGGGATGGGAACGACCGTAAGTAACATTGCTGCGGCTTTTGTACCAACCTTTGTAATACCAGGATGAACCGGCTTGTTTTTCGTAGGAATCGTTGGGCCAACAACCCTGATTGCCACAGGCGGTGTCCCAAATTTGAGGAGTCGAGTGACCATTTGAAGAATAACCATTAACAGCACCACCAGCTGTTGATGCATACATAGTAGAAAAAATCTGACCGGTAGAATTACTTTTAATAACGACCCCCCGGGTATCCTCAACTGCCTGCTTCCAACGTCCGGGTGAATTGAAGCGGGAACGACTATAAACTTGACAGGCTTCGGTAACACAAATAGAACCGGACAACATATTGGTTGAATTAAGAGCATAGGTACGGGCAGCAATAGCTTGAGCTTTAAGTGCTTCATAACCTCCTTGATCCCCCCAGGAAGCGGGCATTTCGGCAATACCAACTAAATAATTATCTTCAAAAGGCAAAGTGCCAATTGAAGTTTTTATCGAATCACCGGTAGATATTTTTTCCAGCCGGATATTGCCGTAGTAGGCTTTTAAAATATTTTCATAGTTCTGTCCGGCTTTAGACCGGCCAAAAGCACCGTATTGACTCATACCTTTACGGTGAGGGGCGCCAAAAGAAAAGGCGGCAAAGGCAGGTGAAAAACCTGGATTGTAATCAGCGCGGGAGGCCGGATCGTCAGAGGTTGATACATCACCAACAGAAGTATTAAACATAGCCGTTTTTTCGGCGATTAATTGTTGCTGTTTTTGGCTTAATTCGTATTTGTAGGCTTCGGCTTTTTTGATTTCACCGGCTAAAAAACCAAATCTGCTTTCAATACTTTTTTTAAATGCTGATAACTTAATCCGTTCTGCTTCGAGATTGGTTTTGTTTTGATTAAGTTTTTTAATATCATCAACGTAAGTAATAATAGTTGACTGATCCTGACTGATTACCGCCTGATAAGAAGAATACTGACGCATTAAAGATACTGATTCGGTTGATGCCAGGAAAATTAAAAAAGGATTATATTTTTTA
>JAYRQZ010000085.1:0-1639 GCA_041910355.1 Candidatus Woesebacteria bacterium
CCTCTAAATGTTCCAACACCTGCGAACAATAAACCACATCTACCGAGTTACTCTTTTCATCAAATTTATTTCTAATATCAAACAGCTTAATTTTCGGCCATTTTACGATATAAGACCTATTAATTGCCCCAACTTTAACTAATAATTTGACAATAAATGGAAATTTATTGATAAGTGGCAACAAACCCCAATCATAATTAATCCAACCATCAATACCCCCCGGGCCACAGCCTAAATTTATTTTAACCATTTCCTACTATTATATGATGTTATGATACAAATATAAATGAAGCCAATAAAACTTTTGGTTGTAGCTAACAACAATATCGGTACTGGGTTAAGTGGCGGAGATCGAATAGCGGTAAATTTGATTAAGCATTGGTCAAAAAAACTTGATATTAATTTGCTTGGTTCGGCAGACGCCAAAATATTGTTTAAAAGATTTAATGTCTTACCGAAAATCTTTTATCAAACAGATAAAGTTACCAGCAAACAGATATTTTCTTTTCCTGAATTAATTCTTCACAACATTCGACGCAATCTACTTGGCTGCATAGTTTTGATAAAAAACTTATCAAAACTTAAACAAATAGATTATGTCTATTCTTGTTCTGATTTTTATCCGGATTTACTACCGGCATTATTATTAAGATTATTAAATTCTAGAATAAAATGGATAGCCGGATATTATCTATTTGCTCCCAACCCTTTTAGCAATCAGTCAAATTACAATATTAACCGTCAATATATACGCGGTTTTATATATTTCTTATCTCAAATTATCAGCAAAACACTGGTAAAACTATTTGCTGATTATGTTTTTGTAACCTCCGCACCTGATATCAAACAATTTATATCAATCCGCCTTAAAAGTAATAAAATATTTGTTATTCAAGGCGGGGTTGACACTGTAAATTTTAAAAAATACAAAACTTCATCATCTTATATCCCATCAGAACATAGAAAATATGACGCTGTATATTTGGGTCGTTTTCATAGCCAAAAAGGTGTTATTGAACTAATTAATATTTGGAAGTTAGTAGTTAAAAAAATACCTAATGCCAAATTAATAATGATTGGCAATGGTGATTTAGAAAATCAGGTTAAAAATTTAGTAAAAACATATCATTTAACCAAAAATATTTATTTAACTGGTTTTATGGATGGTAAGCCAAAAATAAATATTTTTCAAAATAGTAAAATTGTTGTTCATCCGGCTATATATGACAGTGGGGGAATGGCTGCTGCCGAAGCTATGTCCTGGGGTTTACCCGGTGTCTCATTTGACCTACCTGCCCTTAAAACCTATTACCCTAAAGGTATGGTCAAATCTAAATGTAATAATTTAGAAGACTTTGCTCAAAATATAATACTTTTATTAACAAACAATAAAACTTATCATCAATATTCAAAACACGCGTTGGAGTTAATTAAAAACAACTGGGATTGGTCAAAACGTTTTAATAAAATATACAATCAAATTTTTAACTAAATTAACTTTTTAAAAAATTATTTCTAATATATTTTTTTAATAAAAAATATACCATTTCCTTTTTTTGCTTAAACGGAAAAGATATTAGAATCATCAATCTTATTAAACCATAATTAAACCCCTTAATCTTATCTCCACCCAAACTTC
>JAYRQZ010000086.1:0-3700 GCA_041910355.1 Candidatus Woesebacteria bacterium
TATACGAAAATTTAAACTGGCGATTGAAAAATACAAACCCAAAACAATTATGGCCGCCGGCGGAGTGTTGGCAAATATTGAACTACGAAAAAGATTGAGAAAAATGGCAAGAATCTATAAGATTCCATTATTAATGCCGGTAAAAAAAATCTACAATACCGACAATGCGGCGATGATTGGAATTGTCGGGTATTACAAGGCATTACGAAAAGAATGGATGAAAAATGTTTCGACACTGGACCGAAACCCTAGAATGGAATTGTGATGCTAATTATCGGTAATTTCGGCACTAACTTTACTTTTCAATTTTTCCATTTGTTCCATAAACACCGTTTCAAGATCGAAATTATAACGATCAGCAAGATTGATAAGACACCACAAAATGTCGCAAATTTCATGTTTTATATTTTCATCAATATCATTTTTATCGACACGGCTACCTTCTTTTGCCATAACCAACTTCATTAAATCACCAACATCCCCCACCATACCTTCCATAACTTCACGATTGGACCAGATATGGCCAACATTATTTTGATTTAACTGATTGATTAAATCCCGAACTTCAATTGCTTTATTTGTTAATTGGGAAAATTCCATATTGTATTAATTAATAAATATTAATTGATTATTGGTTTGATGGATATTTTTGCAGAATCTGAAATATATCTATATCGGGGTTTATTTGTCGGCTATCATACCAATCTTTGGCGATTTCTCTTCCTACATAAAGATAATGCCAAGGTTCATTTTTAATGCCGTCATGACCATTAGTATAAGACTGAACGAATCCGTATTTCCAGGCATTTTGATTTAACCATCTTCCAGCGGAAGTATCGGCAAATCCGGAATTAACATCGATGATATTACGAATTTCTGGGGTGGTAAAGTCGATAGCAAGACCGGTGTGGTGTTGCGAATAGCCTGGCTGTGTAACTACCGTTTTGGTCGGTGCCTGATTATAGGCCTGTCGTTGGGCATAAAAATCGCGATATGAATCGTGGATAGTTAACTTAATTCCATCTGATTGGGCTGAATCAGCCAGTTGAGAAAGATCTTCGACACAAATCTGATTAATCCGAGCTTTATTATTAATTAGATTAATATTTTTAATATAATCGACAATTTTGACCAAATTGGGTTCTATTTTTGTTTTAACCTCTTGTTCAGCTATCGGATGTTGTTGATCAACGATACGTAATAATTGTGGATTAATTTGAATTTGTGTTTCGACGTTGGTATTAGGGATAACGGACGAATCGACATTTACCATATTTATCGGTGGCGGAATAACTTGCTGGCCGGATTCAAAAACCGGAGTGGGAGTGATAATTTGGGAAGATGTTTCGGGTAACGGGGTGGCCAATACTACTTGAGGACGAACAAAATGTTCCAATATTTGCTGATGATTTATATAACCGTAAGTTCCAGCGCCGGCAATAATTGCTGTAAGGGTCAATCCGACCAAAATCCGGCGCCATTTAAAACCATGTCTTTCTGATTTATGAGTATTATCGGCTAATGAGCGATAGGCTGATTGATCATACCTTGTTGACAATGGTGCGCCATCCGGCAATCTTTTTTGTGGTCTAGTTATTCTTTCTGCTAATTTTGCATTATTCTGTGTTGCTCTGGTTAATTTACGTTCTATCTCCTGTCGCCGTAAATTCTGCCTTTCTGAAGTTGATAAATAACTGTCGTAATTATTTTTCACACAAAAATTATTATTTAATAAAATCGATAAAGTTTTGAAGCTTAAACTGTTGACGGTAATCTTCAAGATATCTGATTTTTTCGGATTCGAACTCGGGTTGAATTTGCAATATAACTGAAATCAAAGTTTGATAGTTGTTTATTGCCGAAAGTTGCGGTTCTATTTGTTCTATTTGGTCTTCGCTTAAACTGTCAACAAATCTGGATACGATATAACCAGCAATGTCATTATAAAGTTGAGGTCGAAGATTGGTAATTTGTGCCTGATTTAAAGATTCAAGTCCTAAATAAATAATTGGATCAAAATCATTTTCATTCATAGATTAATGTACCATTTAACATTATTGAGAGTTGGTAGGTGGACCACGGCGGAAGACGGCGGCCCAGGGGACATAAGAGCTTTGAAAGGTTTTTTGATGTATCACCTCACCATTTCTAGTTACTTTCCAATCAAAGGCAGTTTTTAGACCGGCAATCCGCTGTTCGTCCTGAATCACTTTACCGGGTGGTAAGGTGGGATCGTCAATATAAACATCGGGCGGAGGTGGGGTTGATCCCCATTTACGGTAATTACTGATTTCGGTTTTGCGACCATCGGAAGTACCGTAAATTTCATAAACTAATGTTTTATTTTTACCATCGTAAGTACTTTGAATTAAAAGATGATGACCGGTATCGTTTTTAAATTTAAGATCAGGACTGGGAATAAAGACAGTGGCATCATAACCAGGGGGAGAATCTTCTTCATAGTAACCGACCCGATAAGCGTGAGGGTGACGTTCGGTAATATCCAGACCGGCATTAAGCATAGCCCGAAAAAGGGTGGTAGACACCTGACAAATTCCACCACCAACATCAAGCTCGGTTTTGCCGGCTCTGATAACATAAGCTTTTTTGAAACCGTTATCGAGGGTAACTTCACCTAAGTGATTGATAAAAGAAAAAGTATCGCCGGGAGTAACTAAAATCCGGTTGATAATAGAAGCACCCTTTTCGACATTAAAATTGCGGGTAGTGCTACTATGTTTAAAGGTTGATTTACCGCTACCAAGTAATTCTTTAATACCCAAATTATTAACTTCAGAATTGGTAATTTTTGGTTCGGTAAATATGAGAGGGAAATCGACAGTTATTTTTGAATTTTCCTGATTTGATAGATGGATAATATTGGTGCAAATTAACTGGTCCAATCCGGAGTCGTTGACAGTATAACCCTTTTGGGACGGCTGGAATTCCAACACTTTATTGTTTTCAAATTTGAAAACGGCTTCGACCGGATCTTTTTTCAAACTGGTTTTGAGGCCGGAAATATAATCATTTAGCCGGTCAGTGCGACATGGCGAATCAAAATTGACCCAGGAAATAAGGGTTTTGTCATCCAAAATTATTGTCTGGTCGGGAAGAGTAAATTCCAGAGTTTTACCGATTAACTTAGAGGCCAAAGCAGTAGCATGTTCAATACTGACAGAATCGGGAAGTTGGCCGACCGGATCAACAGGAATATTAACCGGATCAGATAATAGATAATTTTTTAAATTGCTTTCTATAATTTGTTTCAGGGCTTCAGTGTCAGTTTTACTACCCAACTCACCGGTTTTATATTCAACTTTTTTAGTTTTGGTATCAAAATTTAGTTCTGATGGGACAAAAGGCCGATCGACTTCATTGCTGATTTGATTAAGATAAGACGACAGGGCAACAGTGTCGTAACGGATTTCTAAATTAAAATTATGGGGCGAGAAGAAGGCTTTAATATACTTTCCCAAACCCTGTTTTAAACGACGAAAAAGCAAATCAGAAGCCACCCGATCAGAATCGATTTTGGCAGAAATTGAGGCTAAGTTAAGAGAAAATTCCCGGGTATCGGTTTTTAATATCAGATTAGAGGTTAGAGGAAAATCAAGATTCAGACGTTCTTTTATTTGATTTTTATTTAAAAGTGAATAATCTTTGCCCAAAATTTCGGTACTTTTGCCGGTACGACCAA
>JAYRQZ010000087.1:0-2764 GCA_041910355.1 Candidatus Woesebacteria bacterium
TTGATGATGCCTATGAAGACAACTACACTAACGCCTATCCGATCTTAAAAGAGTATAAGTTTAAAGCGTCAATATTTGTCCCTACTGGCTTGATTCAAAACCCCGAATACTTAAACTGGCAGGAGATAAAAGAGATGTCAGGCTCGGGACTGATTTATTTTGGTAATCATACCTGGTCACACTATGGCTCCACTAATTCACCGCTGATAATAAAAAAAGAAATTGAGCGGGCGGAAAAACAATTAACAGAAAATAATCAGAACAGTCACAAAGTGTTCGCTTATCCATACGGTTCTCCCAGTAATGAAGCGATGTTGCTACTTAAGGAAATGAATTATCAGTTGGCATTTACTACCAAAACCGGGAATGTGTTATGTAGTGAGAAAAGGCTAGAATTACCCAGAATCAGAGCTAAAAATGATCCAAAATTGAATTTAGAGTTATAATAAATTATGAGATTTATAAATTTTTCGCCATTAATGTCGCTGATATTCGGGATATTAATATTAATAAATCCTAAATTACTGTCAGTATTAGTGGCAATTTATCTTATTATTACCGGCTTGATTGGTTTGGGTGTATTAAAATTAGGCTGATTTTTGACCTGATCTAAAAAAATAAAGAGTACCGGCGGAAAAAATGGCGGCAATTAAATAAACCGGACGGGGGAAATACTGAACCAAACTACCAAACAACGCCGGTCCAACAACTCTTCCCAAACTACTTATACCTTCGTAGGCACCCATAATTTCACCTTCAGGATCGCGACTATCAACATTTGATAAATATGTCGGTAAAAAAACATTAAATAAACTGCTACCAAGAGAACAAATTGCTAATGCTAAAAACATAAACCAGACATTTGGGCTTAGAGCAAGAAAACCAATACCGAGTGATAAGATCAAAATTCCGAATTTAGTATAAGCAAAAACATTATGACCTTTATGTGACGACAAATAACCCTGAATAATTAAACTGACAATACCGGTATAGACAAACAAAAGACTGTTGTTTTGAGGGTTGAAATTAAAAACCGCATCAGTGTAAAAAGGTAAAGTAGTCTGAAAGCCGGACATAGCAATCATTACTAAAAATTGGACGATTAATATTTTTTGAATTAAGGGATGTTTAAAAATAGTAATGAAATTATTAACAGAAAACGGACGGTGATTAATTGTCTGATGGTTACGATGCGATTCATCTAAAAATAATTGAGTTAATATTAGCGAAAACAAACAAAGAACTGCTCCGACTAAAGCCGGTAAGGTTTTTGACCCGCCAAGACTATAAAATAATCCACCCATAGCCGGACCTAAAATAAAACCTAATCCAAAAGATATGCCAATAATAGCCATTCCCCGGGAACGATTTTCTTTGGTGGTAACATCACTGATATAGGCTCTGGCGGCGGTAATATTGCCACCGGTAAAACCATCAATTAGACGTGACAAAAGAAGCAGAGGGTAATTATTAGTAACCGCTAACATTATATAAGCAATAACCGTTCCCAGTTTACTAATTATCAATACTGGTTTACGGCCGTAATGGTCGGATAAATTGCCCAATATGGGTGCTGAAATAAATTGAGCAATAGCATAAGAAGCTACTAGTAATCCAAGCCAAAAGCCCCGAATGCCAATTTCTTCGGTAATAGTAGGTAAGAGTGGAATAATTATTCCAAAACCGATAATATCGGTCAGTATAATGGTGAAAATGGTAAATAGTGCTTTCCGATTCATAAGCAGAACAGAGATTATACCAATTTACGCTGTCGTTTGATGTATCTGTAGATAAGAAAACCAACAATTAAAACCGGTGAGTAGACAATAATCCAAATTAGTAAAGACACTAAACTGCGGAGATTGCCAACCAGAGATCGAACTGCGGTTTTAAAAACAACTGCCGGTCGCCATTCATTGGTAGGACTATAAGGTAAACTTAAGTCGTCTGTTGATAAATAAATTACAATTTTGGTTAGTTTGGCCGATTGGTCTAAATATTTTTGCTGACCTTTGAGAGCATCGATTTGCGATTGAAGATTGACTAGTTGCTGTTGAACGTTCATTAAGTCATTAACAGTGACCGCCCGGTCCATAATATCCTGATAGCGCTGTTTAGTTTGATTAAGTATCGCCAACTTTGATTCGGTGTCAACGTACTGATCGGTAACATCAACACCGTAAACCGATTCAGAAACAACTTTGACACTTAAAGCTTTAAATGATTTCAGGGCCTGAGAACGTTTGTCTTCCGGTACTCTGATGGTGATATTACCGGAAGCGGCAGATTCAGGCTTTGATAGATAGGAATTAACTAAAAAACCGCCTAAAGATGAGGTAATGTCTTCGATAGATTTAATGGTGTTTTCAACATTGCCAACCTGAAGTGAAAGTGAAGTGTCTCTGATAACCAATCTGGATGCGGAATCGGAAGGTGGAATCGGCGTAGAAATGTCTTTGGTCATAACCGATTCGGTGTATAGATCTGCCGATCCGGGAGGAGAAGAAATGCCACCATATGAGACACTTCGGTTTAATGATAATTGATTTACTCCACCAAATTTGGGTAAAAACCAATTTACAAATATTAATCCAAGAAGGATTACCGCCCAATTACGTTTTAGCCAACCAAGAATATTGGTCATGATAAATTAGTGTAGCATGAAAATATTTTGGATAATAATTATCGCTTTGGGAATTAGAATGATTGGTTTGAATCAATCACTGTGGCTGGATGAAGCAATTTCGGTTAATGTAACCACAAA
>JAYRQZ010000088.1:0-6261 GCA_041910355.1 Candidatus Woesebacteria bacterium
AAAATGTGCTTGTCAACAATCGGCAGGACCTTCAAAGTACATTTGAAAAACTCCTAAAAGAGGGGATGGTTACCACTTCTAATCTCGATGGATCAGAAGACCCGCCGGTAGAAAAAATCGTTAATCTTCTTATCGAGACTGCTTATCAGGAAAAGGCCTCCGATATTCATATTGAACCACAGGAAAAAAACGCCATTATTCGTTTCCGCGTTGATGGTTTGTTAAATGATGTTTTGACTGTCCCCAAAATACTTCACGATCGTCTTGTCACCCGTATCAAAGTTATGTCCAGTCTTCGTACCGATGAACATTTAAGTGCCCAGGATGGCAAAATAAAATTCCATTATCAGCAGGAAAGTTTTGATTTACGGGTATCAATTATCCCCATTGTCGATGGAGAAAAGATTGTCATGCGCTTATTAACGTCAAATATTGGTGCCTTCGGTTTGGCTGATTTGGGTATGTCTGAAAAAGACATGGAAAAAATTAAACGCGCATACAGTAAATCTTATGGAATGATACTTTCTACCGGTCCTACCGGTTCCGGTAAAACTTCATCTATTTATTCGATTTTAAAAATTCTTAATGCTCGTGAAAAAAATATTACTACCATAGAAGATCCGGTTGAATATCGGATCAAAGGTGCCAATCAAATTCAGGTCAACAACCGTACTAATTTGACTTTTGCCAACGGTCTAAGGTCAATTCTTCGTCAGGATCCAAATATCATCTTTGTGGGTGAAATTCGGGATAATGAAACCGCTGGTATTGCTATCAACGCCTCTCTTACCGGCCATTTGGTTTTATCGACTCTTCATACCAATACTGCCGCCGCTGCCATTGCCCGTTTGATTGATATGGAAGTTGAACCCTTTTTAGTAGCTTCTACCGTCTCGGTAATTATTGGTCAGCGTTTAGTTCGTCGGATCTGCGATAAGTGTCGGATATCTTTTACTATCACTCGAGACGAATTGTTGAAAAATTTGTCTGAAGATATGATTTCCAAACATTATGTACCAATAGGTAAAAAAAAGGAAATTCGTATTTACAAAGGTAAGGGATGTAAATTTTGCCACAATACTGGCTATGTCGGCCGTGTCGGGATTTTTGAGGTTCTAGAGGTTACCAAAACTATTAGAGAAATGATCAGTAAAAGAGCCGACACTGACACTATTTTGGCAGCAGCCCGAAAAGAAGGTCTAAACAGTATGCAGGATGATGGTTTGGATAAAATTACCAGAGGTTTTACCACTGTCGAGGAAGTACTTCGGGTTACCACTAGTGAATCAGAATGAAAACCACTTCAGTTAGATTCAGTTCCGATGAAAAGATAAATTTACTAAGCAATCTGGCCACTATGTTGTCTTCAAGTATCCCGATTTTAGATGCCGTCAACACTCTTTTAGAAGATTCAAAAGGGAATTTAAAAATCTTTTTATCTACCATGATGGAAGATTTAGTCGCTGGGAAAAGAGTCAATACCACTTTTGCCAAGTTTCCCAAGAGTTTCGACCGGGTAATAATTAATTTAATCAGAGGTGCTGAAGAAAGCGGTACTTTAGAAACTACTCTTCGGGATATCAAAAATAATATTCAAAAAGAAGTCGAGTTTAGTGACAAAATTAAATCAGCCTTGATGTATCCGGTTATCATTATGACCGTATTAATCGGTGTTTTGTTGATGATTTTAATTGTCGTCATTCCAAAAATATCCGACGTATTTACCCGACTTAAGGTTCCGCTTCCTTTACCTACCAAAATATTAATTTTTCTCTCTGAAGCTATTTTGCATCAATACTTATATATAATATTTGGCCTATCTGTTTTTGGTCTGATTTTCATATTTTTATACAAAGAAAAACGTTCGCTTATTACTAATTTTTTTGTTTCGCTGCCTCTAATTTCTGCCTTATCCAAAAAAATCGATCTTACCCGTTTTTCGCGCAGTTTATTTTTATTATTAACTTCCGGATTACCTATCTCCACTGCTTTGGAGTTTTCTCAAGACGTAGTTGTCAGTCAGCGGATCAGACGTCTTATCGAACAATCCCGCGAAATGTTAGCCTCTGGTAAACAATTTTCATCTGGTTTCAAAAATAACAAAAACATTATTCCGGTAATGATGATCAAACTGATTGAAGTTGGCGAAAAAAGCGGGACATTGGAAAAATCAATGCAGGATATATCAGACTATTTAGATTATCAGGTAAGTAAGGATTTAAAAACTATTACCGCCCTAATTGAGCCGATTATGTTGATTTTTGTTAGCGTTACTGTCGGAGTAATGATGGTTTCGATTATTGGACCAATCTATGGCATGATCAGTCAAGTTAGTGGTCGCCGTTAGATTATTTCAATACTTCTTTAACCTTTGCCAGGAATTCATCGGGGTTCATATCGGCCTTGTTAAGACAAGCCACGGCTCCTTTTTGTAGTGCTTCTTTTACTGCCGGATCATAGGCTAAATTAGTTAAAAGCATTATCGGACCATTTTTGATTTTTGGCTTGTTTTCGGTTAATTCATCCAATATTCCGATTCCGTCCATATACGGCAACATCACATCCAACAATATCAGATCATAACCGCCGTTTAAAATCATCTCGTATCCTGCTTTTCCGTCCATTGCTGTTTCCACTTCATACCCGGAATTTTTTAACAATTCCTCGTAAATTTCTCTTATATATTGATCATCATCGACTAATAGAATTTTTTGTGCCATATAATTTATTGTTAATAAACATTATAATTAACCAAAGTATAACAGTGAATTTTTATGTATATATATCTAACTTCAGGTATCGGTTTTGGAAAAACCTTACTTTCATCTTTTGACTCCGCTTTGTTTAATGCTGGTATCAGCAATTACAATCTTATTACTCTATCGTCTATAATTCCGCCCGATACTATTATTAAACAACAAAAATTCAATACTCCTTACACCGATTATGGTCATCGTCTTTATGTGGTTATGTCAGAAAATCGCAGTCGAGAAAGTGGTCGTTTTATCGGTTCGGCACTTGGGTGGTGTCAGGAAAAGGATGGTCGGGGAGTATTTGTTGAGCATCGTTTTACCGAAGATTCGGAAGAAGCAGTCAGATCGCTTTTAGAAGAAGAGGTTCGCCGCTCATTGTCCGATCTTTGTCGTCAGAGGGGATTCACTTTCACCACCAAAAAGATGAAAATAAAAATGTCTGTATCTAAAGTTTCCGACACCCCAACCTGCACCTTGGTCGCGGCTGTTTACAAATCTGAACCCTGGTTTATTTCTAAACCATCAACCCCAATCCGATAAACATAAATATAGCTGCGCCTATTTTTAAAGCCATTTTTTCTGTCGAAATATCTTCGTGAAAAAATTTTGGCATAATCATTGTTAATCCGTAGCCGAACAATAGGCCAAAAAATACGTGTACATTGGCAATTACGCTAACCAGTGTTACTGGTCCAATTACAAAAGCATAATAACCAAGCGATTTGGCTATTATGAAAACAATTTCGTTAACTACAATGATCGGAAGTGCATATTTAAACAATTTTTTTCTAGATTTATTAAAAGCTTTACGAACAGTCGGAACTAGTAAATACATTATCAAACCACCCATTCCCATCCCGAAACTTTCGTAGAATATTATTTGACTAAACGAACTTTCGTAGGTGGAATATTTCAAAATTATACTAATTAATGCAAACATTAAATCGTAGACCAAGATTAACCAAAACCCTTTCGGAATTGTCCAGTTTGTTTTTTTGTTAGGTAAGGCAAGTATTGATGTTCCACCAAGAATCAATCCGAATCCGAGATATTGTTTTAACGTTATTATTTCGTTTAAGAAAATCATCGACAATATTAATGTAAAAATCGGTGACAACTGGAAAAATAAAATTACCATACTGGTTTCTTGTATCGATAGTGCCTTAAAGTAAACGTATATAGAAAAAATAGTTATTATTCCGGTAATAATAATTATTCCGGCATCCTTTATTGGCAATATTGGCATCCCGGCAAATAACCACCAAATTAGCCCGAAAATAAAACTAACCCCGGCAGTATAAATGGGCAGCGCGTTATAGTCTTTTACTTTATTCGATAACAAATATTTATCGACAAAATTGGTTATTGTATATACCGCTGGCGACAACAAAGCAAACAGAATCCACATCACCTATTGTACGTTATTTTTTAGGCGATATTATATATTTTTTTAAGAAATGTGTTGGTTTCCATAAAGTTTTTGCTTTTCGTAGTCCTTCAATCCCCAAGTCCTGTTCAAAATTAATATGTATTACTCCCTTTTTATGAAGATTTACTGCACCTAGATGAGCAATTTTGGTATAAATATCTTCAAAATTATTATTTGCTTTTTCAAATATCGCCATTCCATAGCCTTTATGGACTATCTCAAAAGTAGTAAAAGCTGATAGTTTTTTATCAATAAATATTCCCATCCCGCCAACTTTTAACGATTTTATGGAATTTAATAATCTTTTAAAAGCATTGAGCTCATTTTGACTGTCTTCTGCACTGTGTTTCGATACATTTATCCACCGTTCAAACAAACCAATCATTTGCTTTTGGTGGTTTTTGTCTGACAGATCAAGTTCACGGACTATATGATCTGGATATTTTTTCCCGAATCTATTCACATAATATCTTTTATTTTCATATATTTTTTTAGGTAAATTAGCCATATTGCTTGCTGATATTATGTAGTCGTGATTATCAGGATCTTCAGTAATTAAGAAATATCTATTGAGTCTCGGCTCTGATTCGATAACTGAATGTGGAATTAATTTTAATTTCGGATCTAGTCCTTTTTTTATAGAAAATTTAAGCAGTATTTCAGTCGTCTCCACTATTTTATTTGATCCAATAAAAGAATAAAAAAATTCTTGGGTAATATAATCTTGAAATTTAATAACTAAATTATCGTTTAATATTGAATATTCGACTGATTCATTTGTGTTGTATGTCCACAAACTGGTAAAGGTAAAATCAGAAAAGGGTGGGTAATTTATTATTAATTTTTCAATAATATTTTTCGAAGCCAAAGTTAGTTTGCTGAAATTTGGAAAAATATGTTTCACTGAAGTAATTATACTTGACTTAGAAGTATTAATGTTTTAACCTAAAATAACGATGACAATTGATATCAAAATTGATAAAAAAGAATTACTTATTTTTTCATTATTTACTGTCTACATCGTTTTTTGGATATATTTGCAACTTCTGCATATTCCCGAAGAGCACATTTTAAGTGACATCTTTTCCAATACTTATTGTTTTATGGCGATTATTGGTGGAGTCTATGGTTTAACTATCTCCCATAAATGGGGCGGTCTAAAAAGTTTGTTGGGCAGAGCCATTATTGCTTTTTCGTTTGGTTTACTTCTGCAGGTTTTCGGTCAGGTAGTTTATACCTATATGTCAGACATTCTCTTAATTGATATTCCTTATCCATCCATTGGTGATATTGGTTATTTTGGGAGTGTTATCGCCTATATTTATGGATCTATTCTCTTTGCCAAGGTTTGTGGTATTACCTTTACCTTAAAATCATTAACCAATAAAGCCGAAGCCTTCCTTTTTCCGGTAATTATTATTTTCTATACCTATTTTGTTTTTCTGTCCGATTACATTTTTGATTTTTCAAATATCTTACGGATAATTCTAGACTTCGGTTATCCGTTTGGTCAATCGTTTTATTTATCGATAACCCTGTTGACTTTTTTTCTGACTCGAAAAATTCTTGGTGGCAAAATGAGAACTAAAGTTATGCTGATCTTTTTTTCGCTTTTAATACAGTATTTAGCTGATTTTAATTTTCTATTTCAAAATAGTCGTGGTACTTGGAGCTATGCTGGCTACGGAGATTTGCTTTATTTCATTGCTTATCTTTTTATGGCGCTTAGTATTTTCCAGTTAAATTCAGTTCATTCCGAACTGAAATCAAAATCTGTCACTAAAATATGAAAACTGATTTATTTTCTCAAATGGTTGAAAAAATTATCGCTAGCCAGGAGACGATCATCGGTCCGATTGCTATTGAGCAAGCCAATGATGTTAAAGGTTTAAGTGTTGATTGGAATAAGCGAAACATTTCTTTTAATGGTGATGAAGCTAAAATAATCGATGATCTGGTCGAAAAATATCGTGATTTTTTCGGTCAGGTTTCAGTCCAGGTTTGTCGTCAGGCAGCTCAAAAATTTTTAAATCAATTACCCGTCAATCAACAACCGACATTGCTTCGCTAAGCTACTGA
>JAYRQZ010000089.1:0-2020 GCA_041910355.1 Candidatus Woesebacteria bacterium
CAAAATCAAATCGGTCTGGATGCAGACACGGTTGCTGATTTGATCAATACTCAAGCTACCCTGACAATGTACAATGTCACTTTATCTAATCCTAAGATCCTGGTTGACAATGCTGATGATACCGGTAACATAGTCTCCAATATAGTCTATGATCGGACAGCTCATACCCTGACTTTTACTGCGGCTCATTTTACTACCTTCAAAGCAGTTGAAAATAATTCCGGTTCGGCATCGACATCATCTAATTCTCCGGCATTAAATCAAACCCCAGTCTGTGGTGACCAGAAACCATTTGCTGCTCCTGATTTGTTTGAAATAGATACAACTGCTACGACTGCTTTTCTAAAATTTACCCCAATTAGTAATACCAATCAATTTTATATTGCCTATTCGACCAAGCCATTGGCTGAAGAGCATGGCGTTCTAATAAACCTTGGTCGTCAGGGTGAACAATATTTTACTGTTAAATTATTAAAACCAAATACTACCTATTATTTTAAAGTTAGAGGACAAAACGGTTGTCAACCGGGGGAATGGAGTAACATTATGAAGATTAAAACTAATTCAAAATACAATAAACGAATCACATCTTACTATAAATACACTAAGTTGAATAAGCAGATAAAAAAGTAACTTGGAGTAGGATGTTAGAATGATAATTAACTATGACAAATATAACCAAGAAATTAGAGTGGAGTGAGGAATATAGCGTCGGGGTAAAAATCATTGATGATCAACATAAAAAAATGTTTGAAGTGATTAATCAATTGGTTGACACACTTAATACAACACCGACTAAAGAAAAATTGGAAGAGATAATTAAGGCGTTGTTAGAATATAAAAAATTTCATTTTGCCACCGAAGAAAAATATTTTGATGAATTTAAATATGAAGGAGCAGAGGAGCACAAGGCGGCACATGTCAGATTTGGAGAGAGGTTGGAAGAGATAGCTGGTAAATATGGTGATGATACGATCGGGCTGGCTTTTGAATTGGTTGATTTTTTGGAAGATTGGCTGCTTGATCATTTGATGACTGAGGACCAAAAATACAAGGAGTGTTTTGCGTCTCATGGATTGAGATAAGCAGGAAAATCTTTATACTGAATAGTAGAGATGAGTATCCGTTATAAAATTATTGGTCTGTTTTTGCTGGTTACATTACCGACTTTGGTAGTTGGTTTATTTGCGATTGTTCGATTTGTTAAAGTTGAGAAACCACTGGAAATAGAGATACCGAATCAGTTGTCAAAAATGTCGACTGATTTTCAACTCCAAACTGTTTCGGAAAAAATATTGTATTACGATGAAGTGTTGACTCAATCAGCCCGAAATTATGCTTTTACTGAAAATATAAAATGGAAAGATATTTATGAAACGACGGTGCCAAAACTGGATGAAATAATAGTAATGGTAATGGATAGAGGGGATTTGGGAGACAAGGAAATATTTGGAAAAATAAATGAAGCAAATATTGAACTGGTGAAAATGGAAACGGCAGCATTGAAATTGGTTGATGAAGGAAATCATAACGAAGCGGTAAAAATATTAGAAAGTGACCTATATTGGAAACAAAAAAATATTTATAAATTGGGGTTGGAGGAGTTTAATCAAAGACGAGGTTTTGAATTTACCAAATCGACAATGGAATCAACCCAATTGTTGGATAAGACAATTTTGGATGTGGAAACAGATATTGACTGGACAGTTGCTACAATACCAGCATTGATTTTGCTGGCTTTTGGATTGGCGGTAATGTTAGGGTTGATGGCTTCGGGAAGAATTACCCGGCCGATAATCGAATTGAAGAGAATGGCGACAAGAATGGCAGAGGGTGATTTGGGAGCAAAGGTTAAAACAGAGTCAAAAGACGAAATCGGAGAACTGGGGGAAGCTTTTAATAAAATGGCAGAAGAGATAAGGCAGGCAAAAGAAGAGATTGAGGCGAAAGTGGCCAATAGAACCAGTGAGTTACAAAAAGTAAACAAGTATATGGTGGGAAGAGAATTAAGGATGATAGA
>JAYRQZ010000090.1:0-5126 GCA_041910355.1 Candidatus Woesebacteria bacterium
CTTTTAGGTTATCTCTATCCTTTCGTTTTAAAGTAAAATAGGTAGTGGCGAATTTTAATGACGAATATCGGAAATTAAACCCTGATCAAAAACAGGCGGTCGACAGTATTGACGGACCGGTAATGGTCATTGCCGGTGCCGGTACGGGCAAAACCCAAGTTATTGCTCTAAGAATTGGTAAGATTTTAACTGAAACCCAACTTAATCCCGGTAATATTTTGTGTCTTACTTTTACTGACAACGCTGCTTTAAATATGAGATCCCGATTGCTTTCAATAATTGGACCTTCAGCCAATTCAGTCAAAATCAGTACCTTTCATGGATTTTGTCAGTCAATTATCAAGGGAAATCCCCAGTATTTTTATCAGTTCAGTTCCGACTCTGAACCGCTTGACAAAGTCGAGCAGATTCAAATTGTCCGTCGATTAATCGATTCACTTCCTCTAGATTCTGTTTTGAAAACTCCAAACGATCCTTATTTCTATCAGTCAGCCGTAATTTCAGCCATAGAAATGCTAAAAAAAGAAAATATCAATCCAAATATTTACTTAGATTTAGTATCTCAAGAACAGGAGTTTTTAAATATTGTTTTAACTTATTATCAACAATTAAAATCGATTACTGCTTTTCCAAAGAATTTGGATCAAATTATATCAATAATTTACAAAGTAATTCATTTAAACGATCTGAATACAACCTACAAAACCAAAATTTCAACCTTAATCAAAGACTTATCGGGAGCCAAAGATATCAAAAGTGCTTTTGTCCAATTTTATGAATATATTTCAACTCAATATCCTCGCCATTTAGCCTTATCCCAACTGTATCCGAATTATATAGCAGAGTTACAGGCATCACATCGGTTTGATTACGACGATATGATTCTATCAGTCATCGACGCTCTCAAAAACAATCCCCATTTATTGTCTTTTTATCAGGAAAAATATCAGTATGTTCTAGTTGACGAATATCAGGACACATCTTCATCCCAAAACGAAATTGTGAATCTACTCGGTTCCGGTCAGGAATCACCCAACATATTTGTAGTTGGTGACGACGATCAATCAATTTACCGCTTTCAGGGAGCATCTGTCGAAAATGTCTATAATTTTTATCAGCAATATAAAACATCACCGATAGTACTTCACAATAATTACCGTTCCAACAGGCTAATTTTAGATTCTACTAATTCTTTGATCAATCAAAATCAAAACCGGATTGCCAATCAAATAAAAGATGTCGACAAAAGTCTGGTTGCCGTTAGAGATTATGACCCCGATCCCATCAATCTTTATGTTGCCGAATCCCAGCTAGAAGAAAATTATTGGATAGCAAACAATATCAATAATTTAATAAATAGCGGTATTTCTCCTCAAAATATTGCCGTACTTTTTCGCAATAATGCCGACATCTCTGATTTATTACCGGCTTTATCTAAATTAAATATTAAATATATCAAAGACTATGGTACCGATATTTTAAAACAGAATTATATTTTGGAACTTCTCGATTTGCTTAAATTATTAGTTAATCCCAAAGACCAGTTTTTGTTAAAAAAAGTACTTTGCTTCAACTTCCTTAGATTACCTTCTCTTAGCCTTTACCATTATCTAAATAATCCAAAATCATCAAAAATCAATCAATTATTTAAAAAACGTCTTAAAAAAATAAAGTCTCGGATTGCCAAGTTTCAAAAACAAAAACAAAATTATTCTCCTAATAAATTGTTTAATCTTGCTATTCGCCGGTTTGGTTACTTAAAATTCATTCTCAAACATAAAAATATTGAATCGCTAAAACAATTAGACAGATTGTATTCTGAATTTAAAGCTCAACGTTCAGTAGCTGCCCTTTCTTTTGATCAAACAGTCGCCCGATTATCTGTATATTTGGAAAACAGCATTGGGTTGATTGCTCCGCCGTTATTATCTGACAATCCTAGTTGTATTCGTCTTTTAACCGTTCACAAGGCTAAAGGATTGGAATTTGAACATGTGTTTTTAATCAAAAATTTAGCTTCTCGTTGGGAAAATTCTCGTGGTAGCAACAAAATATCTTTACCTCTTGGTGTCTTAAAGTCAGAACCCTTAACCGCAGATATCGATTATGATCTTGAAGAAAACCGGCGATTATTTTACGTTGCTCTCACCCGGGCCAAAAATCAAATTTACCTCTCATATACAAAAATTAATCCTGATGGTCGTGAACAACCACCGACTCGCTTTTTATCCGAAATCGATAGCCAGTTTATAGAAGTCAAAAAACCCGATCCCAAATTAGAAGTAAACGCTTTAATTTCCCAATTCTCACCTCAAATTACCAAATTAATATCTACTGACTTATTTGATCATTTAAAATATTATTTTGACCACAAATACCGTCTCAATATTAGCCATATCAACTCTTACAACAAGTGCCCTTTTTGTTTTTTTATCAATACCATATTAAAACTTCCCAAAAGCAAAACCAAATCTCTGTCTTTCGGTACCAGTGTTCATGGTGCTTTGGCTTATTTGTTCAACGAGCAGAATCAAAACCAACGATTGATTTCTTTGGGAAATTTTTTAGCAATCTTTGACAAATATTTATCAAAAGAGAAACTATCTCCGGCCGAAATTGAAGAATTGACCAGTAGGGGACATAAAAGCTTAACTGCATATTATGAACATTATCGGGATAGTTTTGATGGTAAAAGTTTAATTGAACACGATTTTAGACCGTATCTGGCAACATTTGAAAATATACCAATTACCGGTAAAATCGACAAAATAGAAATATTGTCAGGCAAAAATGTTAATGTGGTTGATTTCAAAACTGGTTCTCCTGACAACAAATATCAGCAATT
Organism: Candidatus Woesebacteria bacterium; assembly: GCA_041910355.1. Classification (GTDB taxonomy): domain Bacteria; phylum Patescibacteriota; class Microgenomatia; order UBA12405; family UBA12405; genus JAYRQZ01. The sequence continues at coordinate 2,846 of JAYRQZ010000090.1, forward strand.
AGGATCTCAAGGCGATTATTTCCGCCAACTGGTTTTTTATAAAATTTTAGCCGACCACAGTCATGGTTTTGGCTATAACGTAGTTTCGGGAACTATTGATTTTATTGAGACCAGCAAGAATGGTGCTTTTATCAAAAAAGATTTTAATATCACCCTCGAAGCAATTACTGAAATGAAACAGATTATCAAAGACGTCTACCAAAAAATCACTACTTTTTCTTTCCCCCTTTCTTCCGATTGTCCCGATCGCGATCATTTACATATATTATTTGATAAATATTTCAAATGAAACTAATTATCAAACGTTTTGATAAAACTCTACCATTGCCTGTCCACAAAACTCCGGGTGCTGTTGCGGTTGATCTTAGTTCCAGAATCGATGTTGATATTAAACCCAAAGAAATCGTTTATATTCCGATGAATATCGCCTTAAAAATTCCCGACGGTTATTTTATTCTTCTGGCTCCTCGCAGTTCCACTCATAAATTAGGTATTCAGGGGATTAATGGTGTTGGTATTATGGATCGTGACTATTGTGGTGATGAAGATGAGTATCACTTTGCAGTTAGAAATTTTACCGACACTCCGGTACATATTGATAAGGGCACCCGTCTTTGCCAACTGGTCTTAATTAAATGTGAAACTTTTGAATTTGAGGAAGTTGAAAAAATGACCAATTCTACTCGGGGCGGTTTTGGTACCACTGGGGTAAAATAAAAATATATGACCTTTGTCTATGTACTTCTTATCACCATCCTTTTAGTTCTTCTTTATTTTACTTATCTTCAAAAACAAAATAAAACCAAAGAACCTGATTTATCTAAAGCTATCGACACTTTAGTTCAGTTGGCCAACGAAAAACTCGACGATAAAAATAAACAAATTCAGGTTGATTTAACCAACAAAAAAGATGCCATTGAAAAAATGGTCAAACAGGTTCTCGATCAATTAACTACCGTTGAAAAAGAACGTATTCACAGCTTTTCCGGTCTTCGTGAAGCTATTGAAAATTCATCCAAAATTACCAGGGAATTATCGGTAACCACCGAAGGCTTAAAAAAAACTCTAAGCAGTGATCGTATGCGTGGTGCCTTTGGAGAAAAAGTTGCCGAAGATTTACTCAAGCAATCCGGTTTTGTAATTGGTACCGACTATTCAAAACAAGAGAGTACTGCCGAAGGCAGGCCTGATTTTACTATTTATTTGCCCGACAAAACCAAGGTCAATGTCGATGCCAAATTTCCCTATGCCAATATTGTTAAAATGAGCGAAACTGATAATACAGATCAAAAAGCCCAGTTTCTTAAAGCCTTCGAAGGCGATATTAAGCGAAAAATTGCCGAAGTGTCTTCTCGTGATTACATCAACCCCGAAGACAATACCGTCGATTTTGTGGTTGTTTTTATTCCCAATGAAATGATTTTTAGTTTTATTTATGAAAAATTCCCTACAATTTTAGAGGAAGCTTTTAATAAAAAAATTGTATTGGCTGGCCCGTTCTCTTTTACTGCGATTTTGCGGATGGTCAGACAAGCTTATGAAAATTTTAGATTTCAGAAAAACATTCAGGGGATAATTACTCAAATTAAAATATTTAGTCAGGAATTTGGTAAATACAACGAACAATTCCAAAAGCTCGGTGAACGAATCGATTCACTTCAAAAACAATATCAGGAAGTCAGCATTACCCGCACTAACAAATTGGAACGGGTGATTGACAAAATAAAAGTTGAAGATCATACAGCCAAATCTCTCCATGAGTAAATTGTTAACTTTTATTCTTTGGTTGATATTATTGATATTTGTCAACACTGTTTCACCAACAACTACTTTGGCTATCATTTCCTTTTTTATTATTATTTTTGCCTGTTTTTTGGGTACCAGTTTTACTCTTTTTCGGCATATTAAGCTTAATATTTTATTATCTTTATTATTAACCATCTTACCCGTTCTGGCTTTTTTTAATGTTTTTACTTTTTTTAATATTAGTTTGCTGACGATCCTTTTTTTATCTTTGTATTTTTTAATCAAATAATTCTCCCCCTTGACACTTGTTAGCAGTCTAGCTATTATATTGCTAATATGGCAGATTTAACTCAAAGACAAATCAAAATTCTCAAGTGCATTACCGAAGAATTTATCGAAACCGCCGCACCGGTTGGTTCGGAAAATTTGGAAAGAAAATATAACTTAGGTATTTCTTCGGCTACTATCAGAAATGAAATGTCAACTTTGACTCAACTCGGATATCTAAAAAAATCCCATCTTTCTGCCGGTCGTA
>JAYRQZ010000091.1:0-2311 GCA_041910355.1 Candidatus Woesebacteria bacterium
ATCTCATTAACTTCGTTTAAATCCATGTTCTCTTCCCTATTGTCATTATCAATTGGGGACACATTTTCAAGTCGCCACTTTTGCCAATCCCACATCAACGCCATTGTTTTGATGGCTCTTTCCGGAAATGGAAAAGATGGAATTTTATTCTGATTTAATATTTTTTCTCCTGCTTCAGTTTGACCTCCACCAACAAATGAACACAAAATCGGCTGACTATATTTTGTTGAAAGTTGACTAATTATTTCTGCCGTCTTTTCTATTTGAGTCATTAATTGGGGAGTTAATATTACTACCACACCATCAACCGCACTCTCTTGCAATACAATTTCCAGCGCCTGTCCAAAACGGGAAGCCAGCGCATCTCCCAATATGTCAACCGGGTTGCTGTAATTTGCCATCCTTGGCAAACACTGACTCAATTTTTGTTGTGTTTCCTGACTAAATTCAGCTAATTCCAAATCAGTTTGACTAATAGTATCTGTGGTCAATACTGCCGGCCCGCCAGCATTAGAAATAACAGCAATTCGCGGACCTGTCGGTACATTTTCCCAAGCCAAAGCTCGGGCTAAATCAAAAAAATCACCTAATTCCTGACACCTAATTACTCCGGCTTGCCTTAACGCCGTTTCCAGCACACTATCTTCACCGGCTATTGAACCGGTATGGGATTGCATAGCTTTAGCAGCTGCCTTTGATTTACCGGGTTTTAATATAAACACCGGATTATCCATTGATATTTCTTTGGCAATTTTTACAAATTCTCTGCCATCACTAATCGACTCCAAATACAAACCGATTGGTGTAAATTTTGACAATCCACTCTGACCCACATTTCTTTCATTAATCGGTAATTCCAACCAGTATTTCAAAATTGAATTTTCGTCAATCACCGCTTTATTGCCAATTGTTACCAATTGATCAAATCCCATTTCAGTTGTCCGGCACCAGTCAAACATCGATGCCGCCAAAGCTCCAGACTGAGAAATAATCCGTAAATTTCCACTTTGATTGGTCACCTGACCAAAAGTAACATTTAGATTTCGCCCATTATTGGCAAAACCAAGACAGTTTGGACCCAGAATATTCAACTGATATTTATTTGCCAGTTCGATCAACTCTTTTTCTAATTTCTCTCCCTCGTCACCAGCTTCTTTAAATCCCGCCGAAAATATAACCACATTTTTTGACCCCTTTTCACCTATTTGATTGACAATATCCAAAACTATATTTGCCGGAACCGCAATCACTACCAAATCAGGTATTTCCGGCAACGATGCCATGTCCGGATAAAACTTCATTTTCGATATAGCACTAACATTCGGATTAACCGGATATATCCTACCCCTAAAACCGGACGTTATTATATTTTTTAGTACAATAGCACCCACTTTTCTCGGATTTGCTGATGCTCCAACAACCGCAATTGATGCCGGGAAAAACAGGCTGGACAAATCTTTAGTCACCATATCTAAGACTAACACATCAACGCTTAGTCATCACTCCGACAACTGCCAACAAAATACCCATCACCAAACTCGCCCATAAAGTTGTCGTAAATGAACTACTGCTGACTCCTGGGACAATTTTCAAAGCTAATTGCAAAATTATGGCATTAATCACAAAAGTGAACAATCCTAAAGTTAAAATATTTATTGGTAAAGTCAATATTAGTAAAATTGGCCTAATCATCAAATTTAATAATCCCAAAATCAGCACCAATACAAATGCTCCCATAAAAGTACTCACTCGAAAATTAGGCACCAAATAGGCCGTAGCCAAAATAACTAGCGCTCTCAATACTAAATTCAATAATGTTTCCATAATACTATTATAATCTATATACCCATTTAAACAACAGAAACGTATGACCAACAATCACCACCGCCATCGCCATCGTCGACACCAAAATATCTCCCTCTTTATCATTGGTATAATTGCCACATTAATATTTTCCCGTAGTCATTTTTTTCAAATCTTCATTCAATCGATTAGTATCTATCCGGCCGTAGCTGCTTTTATCGCCGGTATGCTTTTCGCCTCAACCTTCACTATCGCCGGAGGTGGTTTAATAATTATTAGTCTGGCCCAAACTGCCAACCCTCTCATTCTTGTCATTGCCGGCGGCCTCGGAGCTGTGTTTTGCGACCTGTTAATCTTTTATTTTTTCAAGGATAAAGTATCGGATGAAGTATCGACAGTCTACAATGATTTCATTGCCCATAATCATCTTAAGAAAATCATCCATACCCGTTTTTTTGCTTGGACACTACCGGTAATTGGAGCTCTGATTATTGCCTCTCCCCTGCCC
>JAYRQZ010000092.1:0-4543 GCA_041910355.1 Candidatus Woesebacteria bacterium
AACAAAGTTATCTGCTAAAACACCCGGATCAGTTTTTCCTGACTCTGTTGATAAAGCTATCAATTTATCTTCATTTGTTGCCGAACATTCCTGACTTTCAGAACAACCGTAAGCCCAAGTAATATCTTTGTATATTCCAATATCGTTGGTATTATCGGTGGTAACTAAATAAGACAAAACTACTTGGTCGCCAGCTTCGAGATAACCCAATGTCCATTTACCAGGGGAAGAATAAACTGGTTCAGGTATATAACGATCAGTTCCATTAACTGCTACCTTATAACTACCGGGTTTGTAGATAAAGCCGAAAGGCGGTAAATCGATTACTTCGGTATCAAGAATATCACTATCTTCGACATTGATAGTAATAGTGTACTCAATCTCAGCACCTAGGGAAATTGTGTTTGGCCAACGATTATTAAATTTATGAATTGTAAATTTTGGCTTTAATTTCTGATTTACAAAGGTAACTGTTTTATTATCGCCACTATTTAATGTTAATTGAGCTCCTTCATTAATATTATCTTCATCACCAATGATTGATTTTTGGTAGTATTTTTTAGTTTTTTGCTCTATAAAAGAATATTTTCCGGGATCAACTTTGATAATAACAGGATTATCGACAGCTATTGTTTGGGTACCAAGAGCTGCTCCACCATCCAAATTAAATTTTGTCTGGTCTTTAATTGTTTTTCCTAAGAAATTTTGAACTTGTTTATTTAAGGTGATGGTAGCCTTTTGATAATTGCCAATATTACAATTAATTACACTGTCAGATGTTACGGTTAAAGTATTGTCTAATAAACCTGAATCACATTCTATTGACTTTTGGTACCAATCGTCTTTGATAACTTCTGAAAGTTGATATTGACCTGACTCGACAATGAAAGTGGCTAAACCGTCGGAATTGGTAGTTGCTGATTGATCGCCTAAATTTATTGTCCAATTGGGAAGAACCGGTTCACTATCATCTTTGATACCGTTGGCATTTTGATCGTGATATTTAAGTACCTTAACAGTACTATATTTTGGTAGTTGACGATTAATAAAGGTAAATGTTTGTTCCGATTTATCTATAACAATATCACCCCCACCTGACTCTTTAACCCAACCATCACGACCGATTTCATCAAGAAAATAATTTCCAATAGCAATTTCTGAAAAAGTAATGCATCCATTTTCTCCAGTAATTCCGGTGTATCCTTTGTAAATATCAACATTAATACCACCGCTATTATCTGAATAATTATCATCAAGAATTTTGAGTGATATTGACCCACCACCATATTTTGCAAAATCCTTAAAATAAACATGATCCGTATTAAAATAACTGCCCCAATAGGAATCACCATCGACCATAACCCCTAACCACCCTGTATAAGGAGCAGGAAAAGACGATACAGCCACCCAAGGAGCATAGGGACCACCGTAGACATTATCAGTTAAAGCCCGCTTAGACCAACCGGCATCTGAATATTCAGCGCCCGGAGTTCCTGGTCGATAGGTGTACTGACCATTAGCTCTAATTACATAATCACCTGCCGGTAATGTATTGGTATTGATTGTTGCTCCATCGGTGGATGGTACAAAGATTGATTGTATTTTGTTGGGCTGGTAAATAGCAATTTGCCAATTTGGCAATCGATTACCAAAATTATCCTGCTTACAAACTGTAACCCGAGATAGAGGTTGGCATTCGAAGACATTTAAAGTTAAATGGCCGGAATTATCACTCATTCCAGTTTGATTTTGCCAATAAGTATCGAACCAATCGGAATAACGGTCACCAATAACAAAATTTACAGATGAACTTTTAGGCTCAAAATATTTGCGATAAATATGATCGGAACGATAATCACCCCAATTAACTACACCAACACCGTTACCCAGATCAGCTAATAATGCATGAGCAGCATACTCGTTACCGCTGCCCTTTATACCATATTGCGATAATATTGATGAATTAAATAAGGTATAACCGGCATCAGATAAATATCCGGCAGTTACAGTCGGAATATAAGTCCCGGAAACTTCAAAAAGGTATTTACCATTTTCAATTAGGTCAAAACTTTCACCGTCCGGATCAATAGAGTTAATAGTTCTTGTAATAAAAGAACTACTACTTTTAACTGTACCTTGCGGGCAACTGTCACCACCATTGTATATTGGAATTAAATGACACGAGGTGGAGCAAAAATTTTGACCATTAGTGATACCCAAAGGACCGTCGCATTCTTCACCAAGATCCAATCGATTATTGCCGCATCGGATTTCACAAGCATCTCCAATACCATTTTGATTGGAATCTAATTGGTCGGGGTTTGATGTGGCAAGACAATTGTCGCAAACATCTCCAATCCCATCCCGGTCAGTATCTGATTGAGAAGGATTAGCACTGGAGGGGCAATTATCTAAATGATCAAAGATACCGTCACTATCATTGTCTTCAATAAGACATTCAATACTACAACCATCATTCGGTAAAGTATTACTGTCATCGCACTCCTCTACTCCATTGACAAGACCATCACCGCAACGGGGAGGAATTTGACAATTATTGTTCCATATATTCTGTCCAACCGTATCCCAATTTTTTCCAATATAAGTACCCCCATAGTAATCGAACGGTGGAATAATATCAGCTTTGTGATTTGAATCGTGTGCTTCGCCAAAAATACCGTCATCATCAATGGTTAATTTGTTATAACCGTTAGCGGCATTATCCGGAGGTGTGGCATGACAAATAGTTATCTTAGTATGATTTATAAGGCATTGATTGTTACACCAATCGTTGTTGTCTTGGTTAGCATCATCACATTCATCGGCGCCATTGACAATTCCATCACCGCAAATTATTGGCGGAGAGCATATCCTTCTTACTTCTATTTTGGCTTTGTATATTTGTTTACCGGGGTTTGGGTCGAAATTTACTAAAGGACCACTACTGTATAAATAATATCCTGATTCACCATCATCGTTGACATCCAACCAAACTTTTTGAATTTCATAACCGGTTTTTGAATTTACGCTGATTTTATAATATCCATCTTCATCTGAATGTTTGTGATTTTGATAATCAGAATAAACGATATCAATCTCTGGACTGGAAAAGTTATTGCTGATATTAGTATACGTGTAGGTTGAATTACAGGCTAAAGAAACATTAAAGTATGAATTTTTAGTAGGGTCTGAATCGTCCCAATTCCAGTTATTTTTATTGTCACAATGAGAGGAACATCGGGCGATTTGGGCTTTCCATTTACCAATTTGGGCATCTAAAGGTAATTGATAGTCACAAAAGACAGTGTCCGAATTGGTATTGGTACATTCTTTTTTGGTTACTCCATCGGGATCTTTTATCCTGACGCGTAATTTGTATATTGGTTCATATCTAACACCTTTAACATATACTATGTCGTTTTGAGAATAATTGGAATTTTCGATAGCTAGTACGATATCAGAATAGGTTTTTAAGACGTAATAAACGGTAAAATGGTCAAGCTTGACAACCTTTACAGTTTCTTGTTCCTGGGTTGTTGTTGATAAATCAACTGGTATTATTTCCCCATCTTTTTCTTCTGAATAATAGACAGAAACGTCGGTATCCGGACTTTTTGGTAAAGTGATATCGTATGAAAATTGTCCGTCGGCCATATCGGTCGTGATGTCATATGCAAATTCACCATCGACACTTTTACTGTCGGTAAGTTTGAGATCGGCAATTGCCAATTGACTAATTTTTAATTTTGAGCGATATTTCTCATCAGCAGGAAGGCATCTAAATAATAAACTAACTTTTTTTTCCAAGGGAAAGGTGTAGCGAACACCCAGCTTAACAACATCTTTTGTCTCGGCAGTTTTATTATTATAGTCAATGTTCCAATACGAGTCCGGAGAATCGTGAATTATTTCTTCCGATGTTAGACATGATTGAGGAATGTCAAAAGAACCAGTTTCCAGCCAATAGCTGTCTATATCTGATAATTCATAAACTGAAAATGTGGATTGTTTTATAAGAGTATATTGGTTGTTAATTATCGAAAAATAATTAGCAAATATTGAATTTTGTGATGGAATTTCTAATAAGAAAACACCCCTTATTACATTGTGAGAAATACAACCTTCAGATGAACAGGTTCCAAGAAAAATACTTTGAGAGAAGTCAGTTTCGGAAGAGATGTTTGAGGCGGAAATACTTTCAAGATTGACATCTGTTTTGTAATACAATGCATAGTTAATTTTTTCAGTTATTTTTGCGCCAATATCTAGCTGATGGTTAACCGAGTCATAAGTTAAATTAATATCAATTTGATCGGAGCCATAAATTGATGCTGTAAACAAACGAAAAAGACATGAAAATAATAATAGTGTTATTAATAAATATTTAAAATTAACTCTATAAAAAATATTTTTATGCATTTGGATATTGTTTAATATAGATGTTAGAAATATTACAATATGTAATAACTAAATAATATACTTACAGAATCACCAATGTCAATGTGTCATAACTTAAACAGTGCGATTAGTTTTACTAAAAAAT
>JAYRQZ010000093.1:0-6983 GCA_041910355.1 Candidatus Woesebacteria bacterium
TTGACGGTTTTTTTGATATTTAAGGCGGCGCACCAACGAAGTTGGCACGAAATTCGGCGGCGGCGGAAAAGCGAGGGCGGGCAAAAATTCCTTCCCCCCAACCCCCTTCCTTTTTGCCCGCCCGAGCGTAATCCGCCAGTTGGCGGATCAAAATTCAGCGTTCGGATTTTCGCTAAAAAAAGTTCGGATTTCGTTCAGCGTTCGGAGCTACCAATATTTATTGGTAGAAAATCTCAATCAAAAGTTATTGATGAAAGAACTTGGTCTAAATCACTAAACTCTTGGTTGGCTATTAGTTCGATGTAATAGTAATCCATTTCGTCTCCATTTATGTATAAATCGTATAAGTCGGAAGTATGGTTATTACTTGATTTAAAATATATTCTGGCTTCTTTTGAATGGAAATTATAGGGAATATAGTCTTCGGAGCATAGATAGGCATAGTTAGTCGAACTTTGGATTTCCCGGTCAAGATCACGTTTAGTCTTATTGGAAAACTGATTATAGTGCCAAGGCATTCGGATAATTTTTGCCTTAAAAGTATAATATTTACCGATGTCTTCAGTACATGAAATCTTAAAACCAGTACCCCCTTGATTTAATGTTTCACTTTGGCATTTGTTATATTTTATTAAAAAGTTATCTAATATATTTTGATTACTGAAAAAAAAGATATTGTCTTCATACAGCCAATACTTGAAAGTGCTTGGATATTTTAACGAGTATCGATATTTAATATTTTTAAACAAAGTCCATTCAGGCGGTATCTGATTTCTAATAAAACTTACCATTTGTGTTGCGTTACTCCAATTTTGTGGGTGAATTGATGGATCGACTGATTTGTTAGTAAAAATTACAGATGACAGAACGCTAGAGTATATATTCTCAAATAGGGGTGTCTTGTTGGCATATCGATACAAAAAAGTATACAAATATCCGCCAACTGTAACTACAGTATCAGTGGCGGTTTTTTTCTGGTTAAAGTAATAACTATATTGGATTGCCTGCTGTCCATCAATAGTAAATGTCCCAATATTGGTATTGCTTTTATCTTGAGCTCGAGGAATATTTTTTTCAAAATTCCATTGATTATCGTTTGAGCAGGCTTTTTCGGCTACTATCCAGATATAAGCACCTTGAGTTGGAATAAGATCACTGTTTGTCGACGGGAGATAATCAGGACTTTTAATTATGTAATCCACCGTAGTTTTACTTCTACTTTTGTAGGAGTCCGAGTTTTTTTGTTGAATTGTCCAGCCGGCTGGTAACCTTAAGGTGTATAAAGATTGGGGGTGGGTGAATAAGCCATTAGCTTGATTAATAACTACTTTGTTTGATGTTCCATTGGGTAGCGTAATCGGTGCTGATTTGGTTTTTAAAGTTGATTGCACTTGGCGTGATCTTATAGATTTTGAAACAGAATAGATTAATATTCCAAGAAAAAGAACAAATAAGGTTATAATCATCATAAGTAAAATGAACCTTTTTCGTGATGAGTTAGTCTGTATAGATGGAACGGATTGAGATTGTTCGGATGGAAAGGGGAATGATGTTAAGGTATTTTTTTTGATTTGATTAACGTTGTTTCCCATTGCATAAGCATAACAAAACTAGGAAATGAGTTCCAACAATATCTTTATTGGGAAGTATTAAGCCGCAAGTAAAGTTAAATAATCGTTTCACTCAGCGAGCTTGATATTATTAAGACTATAAATTTATTTTTAGTTTGTTTATTTATATATTTTATGCGTTAACTTACAGCTAATATGGACAAGTCTTTGCAAAAGGATATTAAAGTTAATCGAATTAATTTAAGTCAACAACTGATGAACTTGTTTTACAATTAATTACCAATCCTGCACATTTTGCTGAAAGGTAATCAGTTCTTAAAAATTCTTGTTTAATTTTCCATCCCAAACAGGTACACTCCGTACTCTTAATTTGACATCCATCACAAATTCCACCAGAAGACCAATAGTATATTTTTGGTATAAAGACAAAAATTATAGAAGCTAATGCAAATATATAGACTGATATTCTAATAACTTTTGTTGACGATAATCGATTTAATTTTTTCATAAATGATTTATTACAAATCTAATTTATTATATCAGTATAGCGATTCATAAAAATAATCTCTAAAGTCATCCATTTCGTGGAACAAATGGCTTTAAAGAATAGTTTATGTTAAGTTTATATATAAAAATCAAATTGATTGTAATTCTTATAGTCGGTATTTTTGTGTTAACAACAATCGGGTTTTTTATTCTAAATAAGCAAAACTCATCCTGTCCTATTGGCACAACACCAGTGCCCACTTCAAATGGAGGAAAAAAATGTCTCCCAGATTTACCCCCAGGTATGGCATACTAAACCTTTCACACAGTGAGTCCAAGGCGGGGAGCTCACAACTATTTCAAACAATTTGTATAATCTCAAAACTTGTGTGATATTTAATCATGAAAGTATATAAATTCAACTATTTATGGTTGTTAATTCCTCTTAGTTTACTTTTTGTGTTTTTACTTTTGGGGCTTTATCTAGGTAGCATTTCAAAAACTACCTCCTATAGACAACAAAACAATTCAGACATTATTAACGGAAAGAAAATCGCTAATTCTCCAACTGAAATTATAGGAGATCAAAAAATACAAGAAACAAAACCGCCTACTGCAATATCACCAACTCCTAAATCACCTTCCCAAGAACCTGTGACTATACCAGAAAATTGGAATTATACGGCAATCCCAGTTTTTAAACCCATTGAAAAAAAGCCCGGTTGGTTAACCTATACCAACACAGTTCACAATTATTCAGTCCAATATCCCTGGGATTGGAAAGTCGATGACTCTAAAGCTAACCGAATTGAGGATTTCAGTGACTCTACCTGCTGCAATGTTGCTAGTCTGATAATTTATAAAGACAATATTAAATGGGAACTCAATATTAATATTTTGAACCTTTTTGGCGAATCACCGCGGGACTTGTTTTGTGCAACCCCTCCTAAGAATGATTGTTATAACTCCAATAAAAAGCTCGATATTATGGGAATTTCACTCGTACGCCAACTTTACGTTGATAAAATATCCAATAAAACAATTGGGGGTGTAGTAAATGGTAATGGGTTTGGCCAGATCGGGATTAAAAATGAATTCCATGACCCAGAAGAGTTGAAATATTCTTTACGTTATAGCGGTGCTGATATTACCCAAGAAGTAAATACATTAGACACAATCAGCCAGACTCTCCAACTATTATAATAGTTCAATAATCATTCCACTCCGCGAGCAAAAAACCAATATAATACGGGAATATACGCAGAATATAGTTTTATGGAATGGTTAAATAGGGGTTGTATACTAAGCTATGTTCAAATCACTTTTTCAAAAAATATTACGACAAAGGTCAAGAGTTGTTGTCAATCGTATTCTTCCATAATTAAAAAAATCCAAGAAAATTATTGATATTGGCTCCGGCACCGGTGATGTCACACTTTTGTTGAAAAAAACGACAAAGATGTCACTCCCGTAGATGTTGCTGATTTCCATGGTCTACGACTAATTGAGCCAGTTATTTACGATGGCAAAACTTTGCCTTTTCCTGATAAGTCGTTTGACACCACTCTTCTTCTGATGGTTCTCCGCCACACTCCAAGTTCAAATATTGTATTTTCCGAAGCCGTCAGAGTCGCTAGAGAGATCGTCTTAATTGAAGCTTCTTTTACCCACCCCCATAAATAAATGGTTTACGGTTATATCTGATGCTATTGGTAATCTTCGACTCGATGCCTTTTGGTCATCATACAAATCAGTCAAAGTGTAGAGTTAATGAAATAGTTCTAAAATCATGCCACCAAGGAGTTATTGAAAAAAAGTTTCGAATGATGTCCATATTTAATGGAGCGAAGCAATAAAATACGATACGGAGTAATATAAAAATATGAAAGGAAAAAATACAGTGTGGTTGCTCTATTTGCTAAGAGAAATCATTATTTTTTTTACGTATACTCCCTTGATAACATCAGTGCTGCTAGGCTTCTTTTTTCTGATGGTTGTTTGGATCAATTTATCCAGCGGAGAACCGAATATTCGTTTTCTGGGCATATTTTTACCGGTTTTAACTTGGTTGGGAATTGGCGAATCGGGCTCCTATGGAAATAAGGAAATTTTTGCAGTTATAAATAAAGTTATTTTTTGGGGTGGCTTCATTGGGATAGTAAGTGAATTTCTAATAAAAAAACTTTTCAAAATCGAATTGAGGTTCAAAAGTTGGATTGGCTTTATTATTCTTACAACCTTATTTTTAAGTGGGTTGTTAAGCTGTTTTTCCAGTCAGGCAAAGACAGGTGCAATATCAACAATTCCTGTTTTAATAGTTTTTTGGCTATTAGCGATGGTCCAATATGCTTGGTATCTTTTTTTGCGATTTCTCTGTAGTGTCATCGATAAACAATTGGAAAAGCAACAACTTTTTTAATCAATATTAATGAGGATGGCTCTAAAATCGTTCCATTCTTAAGTAAATTATTTTTTCATTTTTTTACCAAATCTCAACACTCCTAAATCGTTTTCATTAAAACCGGAAAATTGAATATCGTAACCTAATTTTTTAAATTGTTCTATCGAAACGTTGACCGTATTTTCTGTTGTCGGAATATCGTCTACATTAGAATACATCCGGTCAAGTAGATACACCAAAACAGATTTAGCCGATGATAAATATTCTTCCTCGAATGTCGGCAACACCCACCCTTTTCACATTACCTTTGTTTGTCAGCAGATCAGCCATTACTATTGCCTCGTCCATCATTTTTTCCTGTTTTGGGTTTCGTTCGACAATATATTTTTTAGGATTAAAATATTGATCAACTGTCCTGACTTTCATTTATGGTTAATAATAACATCGTCAGTTAGTAAGTAAATGTAATTTAATTATAAAGATCTATTATTATTAACAAATTTCTCTCTAATCCATCACCTTTACCCGTATCGGCAATGGTACATTCGGTTTTCCGTTCTCATCAAAAGTTACACTGTGCGGCTCACCATCCAATTTACGTCTTTTATTGTCCGTATATCCTCTCGCCCCCACTTCCACCGCTCCCTTGTTTTTCATTTCCTCAAAACTAAATCCGGTTCTATAATCGCACCCATTTCTTGCCAATCTCATGTTAGACATTATCGGACTGTAATAGAATCCGGTTTCGTAAGACGTATCTTTATTTACACCATCGGCAAAACTTAGCTCGATAATAATATCCGATTTATCTATCCACCCACACAGTTTTTCCTTTTTTTCCACTTGATCTGTTTGCTGACCCAGATATATTTCGGTTGTTGGAATATTGGTTGTGGTTGGTTTATTTACAGTTGATGTTGTCGGACTAGCATTTTTTTTGATACATCCGGACAATCCCAAAATCGATATAACTAAAACAACTACCAATTCTTTTATTTTCATATTCCCTATTTTACTCTTTATATGGTTACTTCACCAACCAATTTTATTGGTAAACAACAATTTTAAATAAATTTAGCCTAACTATCTTGTTACAATATTAATGTTGTTATGTTAATCGATTACCTTAACAAAGCCGACGAATTAAATAGTCAGCATTTATCAATAGATCAACTTATATTAGCTATCCGGGAATATTTAATCTCTCATTTTGAAAATTTAGGAAAATCCTATAAGGCCAACAGTATTCTAGAATCCAGATATACTCCCTCCGGAATTGCTTTTAACATTGGATTAAACACTTGCGGGTCAAAGGTAAATATTGCTACTGATATGTTAAGACATATCGGCTACGATGTTAAAAAGATTCACGGTACTATTCCAAATTCACCCGATCATGCTTGGCTAAAAGTTAAAGATCGGGATATAAATATTTGGAAAAGTTATGATCTTACAATTTCAGATTGTAACATCACTAAAGATCACAAAGTAATTGCTGAATGTTGGGAGTGGACGGAAATAAATAATATGATCCAGGATGCTGTTTTGAAAGCATAAAGTATTACAATTAATTATGAAGAAATTAAAAATTATTTTTGTTTTATTATTTCTTTTAATTGTTTTTGGAATCGTTTTTTTAAAAACCAGGCCGCCATCAGCCGACAATCCCTTTTCCGGATATCCCAAGTGTCCCGGCAATCTTACCGGTATTTTAACCGCCCCCTTAATCGAGTTAAAAAATATTACCAGCATCACCCCTCTTGGCAATTTAAATCCTCCTGGTCACACTTCTCCGGTTGATCACAACTATTTCACTTCTGATACCGACGATCCGGTTCCGGTTTATGCACCGGCAGATGGATGGATTACCGATCTTACTATTATCCAGTCTTTGGATGAAAAAACTGGTAAATATATAAATCTATGGACTACCATGGATATTGAAATTTGTCGGGGACTAAAATTAACTTTTGCCAATTTAACCCAAACCTCAAATCTTATTAATGACAATTGGCCTAAAAATAATAATGGTTGTAAATATGGTATCAAAAAAGACGGTCATGATTTTACCGAAGGTCAGTGTTATTTTCATACCAATATTCAGGTCAAAGCTGGCGATCTGCTTGGCTACAGCCAAAATGAAGTCGATAAAAGTGGTACCAAAAGTTTCCCATTTGAAATTTGGGCCGCCAATTATAATCAGTCACCCCCGGCCAATATTGACTGGTCTTACTATGATGATGATCGTTATGCTCATATTATGTGTACTTTTGATTTGTATGCCGGTAGTTTAAAACAACAGTTTTATGACAAATTAGGCGGAATTGATTTAAAAACAACAAAGTCAAAATTTATCAAAAGAACCGTTGAGCCAATTTGCGGAACCGTCAATCAAAACATAGTTGGTACTATTCAGGGAATGTGGTTTGGTCAAAACTGGAAACAACGTGATGACAAAAACAATCCCGACAACACCAAGCAAGTATCATTTTTACATTGGAATATTGATCCTACTTTTGCCGAAA
>JAYRQZ010000094.1:0-16008 GCA_041910355.1 Candidatus Woesebacteria bacterium
AGATTACTAGCTACTATTCCCGCATTACAAAAACAGTTCACTCAAACAAAACCATCACCGGTTATTTTACCAACACTCACACCCATTCCGGTAATCGCCTATACAACCCCATTGCCAAACACCAGAACCCCCACCGCCACTCCGACAGTTTTTCGCCATGGTCCGGAAGAAGAATATATTCCAGTCGATGCTGATGTTGGTGTTGCCCGTTCCGGCGAAATACGTTTTAATGCCGAATGGCCCAGAGCAATTAATGCTTATACTAAAAATCCTCTTGTTGGCACCGGCTTGGGTTCAATCACCTTGGCTACTGATAATGACTATTTACGGCTGCTCGGTGAAAGCGGACTTTTTGGATTTATTACCTTTGCCGCTATTTTTATCTATCTTTTTATAAAAACTCTTCCAAATCTTTTAGTTAAAAATCCGTCTCTAATTACTCAAATACAATTAATATTGTTTGGAACAGTAATTACCAATTTATTAAATGCAACCCTGATAGACGTTTTTGAAGCATCAAAGACTGCTTATATTTTTTGGATAATTATGGGTATATATTATCTGACTACAGTTATTGATAAGCATAAATGACCAAGATAAAAATATTTTTTATTATTTTTGCCATCTTTTTAGGTTTATTAGTCAGATTAAACCGAATAGACTCACCGATTGCCGATTGGCATTCTTTTAGACAAGTAGACACACTGTCCGTCACCAGAAATTTCCTAAATATTGGAATAAATATGTTGATTCCTACTTATCACGATTTATCTAACCTTCAATCAGGTATCGACAATCCTCAAGGATACCGAATGGTTGAATTTCCTGTCTATAATTTAATTTCAGCCGGCTTTTCAAAAATATTTAATATTAATCCGGAGATTTCCTCTCGTCTGGTATCGATATTTCTGTCACTTGGAAGTAGCTTAATTATTTTTTTTATCTGTCATCAACAGACAAAATTATTTTGGGCTTCATTATTACCAATGTTAGTTTTTCTTTTCTTGCCGTTTAATATTTATTATAGTCGCACCACCCTGCCGGAACCGACTGCTGTATTTTTTATGTTACTGGGATTGTATCTATTTAAAATTAATTTGTTATTTTCCGCTATTTCACTTTCACTATCTATTTTAATAAAACCTTATACTGCCATAATTTCTCTGCCTACTTTAATTTTTTTTACTAGAAATTATTATTCAAAAAATCTGACTAAAAAAAATATTTTACTTCTGCTTTTTTTTGCTGTAATCACCATCTTCCCATTTATACTTTGGCGTCAATGGATACTTCAATTTCCTTCGGGTATCCCCAAAAGTAATTGGCTTTTAAACAATTCTGATTCAACCACTTTCCCTAATTGGTATCACGGTTATAATCTGACTTTCTTAAATAAATTAGTCGCTTTCCGACCGCATTGGTTTTACTGGCTTTTTAAAGAACGGTTGGCAACTTTAATTTTGGGCACATTCGGCATTATACCGGCTTTTCTCGGTCTGGCTTACAAAAAAGGCCGAACTCAAATATTTTCTCTAACCATTATTTTAGGAATATTATTGTACTTTATTATTATCGCCCAAGGCAACATTCAACACGACTACTATCAAGTACTGATCATTCCCGGCATATCAATAATTACCGGTTTTGGATTTTACTATATATTTAATTATATTTTTAGCAATAAATTCTGGGCGATTCTTTCTATTTTGATTATCTTAATAATGTCATTTTATTTTTCTTGGAATCTGGTTAAAGGTTATTACCAAATCAATAATCCCCGCATCTTAACTGCCGGTGCCAAAGCCAAAGAAATACTTCCGTCAAACAGTTTGGTCATTGCTCCTTACAGTGGCGATACTGCTCTACTTTATCAAACCGGTTTCAGTGGTTGGCCGATCGAAGTTTATGACATCGAAAAATTAATTAATCTATTTCCCAACAATAATATTTATTTGGTTTCGGTAAATTATGACCAATACACTAATTCTCTGATACCAAAATACCAAACCGTTATTAAAGATAAAGACTTTATTATATTAAAATTAACACTATGACCGCCAAAAGAAATATTTTGATGATCACCCCCTACATTCCCCGTCTTTCCCAATCGGGCGGCCAAAGAAGTTCCTTTTATTCCATTAAATATTTGGCACCAAAAAACAATATCACTTTAATCTGTTTCAGTCGTGATCAGGATGGATTGGAAGAAGTAAAACCTTTTTGCAATAAAGTAATTGTTGTTAAAAGAGGTAAAACTTGGGACTTGAAAAAAATTCTTTATACCGGATTTAGCTTGTATCCTTTTTTAGTTGTTAATTATATATCAGACGATTTACGTAACGCTATTCAGACAGAAATCTCATCCAATAAATTTGACTTAATTCACTGCGATTGTTTTTATCCAATGCCCAATATTCCCCAAACCGATATACCTATCGTCTTGGTTGATTTAACCATTGAATATGCCGTCTATCAGCATTTTGTCGATTCTCTCCGGGGATGGAAAAAACTACTTAAACCCTTATTAATGATTGATGTTATTAAATTGAAATACTGGGAAACTCATTATTGGAAAACTACTCATACCGTTGTCGCTTTCGGTAACGAAGATCAAAAACTAATTGCTAAAGTAACCGGCCGAAAAGATATTCGTGTTTTTCAAAATGGCGTTGAAGAAAAATATATCAATTCCCGACCTAAAGTTGCCAAAAGCAAATATCCTTCGATATTATTTGGTGTCTCAAATATGAAATGGATGCAAAACCGTGAATCTGTTGATCTACTTTTAAATAAATATTGGCGGGCGATAAAGAAAAAGGTACCCGAATGCAAACTTTATATTGTAGGCCGATATGCTCCCAAATTTTACAATCATTTGGCCAGTGATAGCATCATAGTTAAAGAGGCAGAAAATGAAGGGATGAAATTCGATCCCCAATATTACTACAATCTTTGCTGGGTTTTATTGGCGCCAATGGACAGCGGGGGAGGTACCAGAAACAAATTCTTCGAATCTATGGCATTCGGTACACCAGTTATTACTACCCCTTTGGGTATTGGCGGAATTGAAATAAATAATTATAAAGATGCCATAGTTTGCCAACCCAAAGATATCGTTAATAACACAGTCAAATTATTAACTGACAAAATTATGAGAAACAAAATCGGTTTGGCAGCCAAAGCCTGGGTGAGTAAAAAATATTCTTACAAAAATACTGTTGATGAGTTAAATCAAATCTATGAAAAAATCACCTACTAACAAACCGATTCTTTCCATAATAATTCTTTATTACAATTCAGGCAATTATCTCGATAAATGCCTAAGCAGTTTAGCCAAATCGGAGTTGGGTAAATACAAAATTGAAACCATCATCGTTAATAACGGTGCTACAGACGGAATAGCTCAAGCAGCCGAAAAAAAATACCGCCGGAATATTGTAATCAATACAAAGTTTACCTACTCACCCACCAATCTTGGGTTTTCGGCCGGCAACAATTTTGGACTAAAATCTACCAACTCTGATTCTAAATATATTCTTTTTGTCAATGACGATGTCACTTTTTTCCCAGATACTATCTACAGGATGATTTCATTTTTTGAAAATAATTCCAAAGTTGACGCCTCAACCTGTTATGTTACTTTGGCTAAAAATAACCAATTGGCACCGGAAACTCACCGTGGTTTCCCTACTCCCTGGAATACATTCTGGCATTTTTTCGGACTTGGAATTCCTAAGCTTTTTCCCCGTTCAAAAATATTTCATGGTTATTTGGGTGATTACAAAGAATATACCAAAACCGAAACTATTGATTGTTGTCAGGGGTGTTTTTTAATGGTCAAACGTTCAGTTGGCAATAAAATCGGCTGGTGGAACGAAAAATATTTTTTCCTAGGTGAAGACCTGGATTTTTGTTACAAATTAAAACAAAATAATTTTTCTCTCTATTTTTATCCGGAAGCCAAAATTATTCACTTCCACGGTATTAGTTCAGGTATCAAAAAACACTCTGGCAAATTAACATCCGCCAACAGAACAACCAAAATCCGATCATCTCTGGCTTCAACCACCGCAATGAAAATATTTTACCGGGAAAATCTGATGTCAAAATATCCATCAATTTTGCATCCACTAATATTTTTAGGTATAAAAATATTAGAAATCTACCGGATTTTTAAGGCGAAATACTTATGACCAAAACCCATATTGTAATTGATGCCCGATTATACGGTCCCAAACATACCGGTCTTGGTCGATATACTAAAAATTTACTCATAGCAATTTCCAAAAATCCAAAATCAGATTTTTATAAATTCACATTGCTAGTCTACCCCGAATTAAAACAGGAAATAATATCTGACCTGGGAAACAAATTCGAATACCATGAAACCAATATTCGTCACTACTCATTTTATGAACAAATTATTTTACCTTTTGTCCTCTTTAAACTAAAACCATCTTTGGTCCATTTTACCCATTTTGATAAACCGATATTATATTTTGGCAAATCAGTTGTTACGGTACATGATTTAATTCGTCATTTTTCTAAAGGCAAAGATACCACTACTCGCAACCCCTATCTATATTACTTTAAATATCTTGGCTATTTATTAATGTCCTGGTTCATAATCCGTTTTAATTATCTAATAGTTCCCAGTAATTTTTGGCGTAATTATATTATCGATCACTATCGAATTAAGCCCGGCAAAATCATTACCACATATGAAGCTGTCGATCCCTCAATTTCTAACAATAATCAAATAATTTCAAAACCGTCAAATTATATAATTTATACCGGTAACTTGTATCCCCACAAAAATATTGATATATTATTTTTGGCCTTAAAACAATTGCCTCAAATAAAATTAAAAATCATCTGCGCCCGGGATGTTTTCGCAAACCGGGTTACAAAACTAGCCAACAAATTAGGAGTAAATAATCAAATCGAATTTCTTGGATTTTTACCCGATAATGAATTTTCCCGGCTATATTCCCAAAGTTTAGCTTTAGTTCACCCGGCTAAGCTTGAAGGCTTTGGTCTTACTGGTTTAGAAGCTATGGCCTTAAATTGTCCGGTAATTTCATCAAATAGCAGTTGTCTTCCGGAAATTTATCAGGACGCTGTTTTATACTTTGATCCTTTAAATGAAATTGATTTAATCACTAAAATTTCCTTACTTAAAAACGACAAAAATCTTCGTTTAAAATTAATTTATAAGGGTCAAAAATTATTAACAAAATATTCCTGGACCAAAACCGCCACTGAAACACTTGCCTACTACCATACTATCCTTAAATGATTCTAAAATCACCAAAACCGAAAATTGCTATTTTTTACGATTGGATAAATCAATGGGGTGGCGCTGAAAAAGTTTTATTAGATATATTAGCCATATTTCCCGAAACTCCAGTTTATACCTTAGTTTACAATCCGGTAAAAAGTTCTTGGTTACCCCAAAATATTAAGGTAACTCCTTCGATAATTAATAAATTTCCGTTTTCTAAAAATAACCCGATTATTTATACTCCATTTTATGACCTTGCCTTAGAACAATTCGATTTTAATCAATATGACATTGTTATCTCTACCACTTCAACTGTTGGCCATTGTTTATTAACTAATCCCGAAACTTTATTCTTTTGTTATTTTCACAATATCAACCGCTATCTTTATTACACTCCTCCAAAATATTTTTTATTAAAACCCTTGCTTTCACTTTACAAAAAAATCGATAGGATAGAATCAAAAAGACCTGATTATTACCTCTGCAATTCTCAAACTGTTGCTAAACGTTTACAAAAACACTATCACATCAATCCCCAAATAATAAATCCCGGTGTAGATATTGATTTTTTTAAACCGATAAATAATTCAAACAATTCTTATTTTTTGATCGTTTCCCGATTGGTGCCTCATAAAAATATTGACATTGCCATAAAAGCTTTTATAAATCTGTCGTACAAATTAGTAATTATCGGTACCGGTCGATATCATAAAAAATTAAAACAGCTTGCCAATAACAGTTCGAACATTACTTTTATCAACAACGTCTCATCTTCAGAATTGTTATCTTATTATCAAAATTGCCGGGCTCTGATTTGCCCCCAATTGGAAGATTTTGGTTTGGTGGCTATTGAAGCTCAAGCTTGCGGTAAACCGGTTATCGCTTATGGTTACGGCGGACATACTGAAACTGTCGTCAATCGTAAAACCGGGTTATTTTTTTATCATCCCACCCAAAAATCTTTATTAAAATGTCTTCGTAAATTTAATAAATTAAAATTTGATCCTGAAATCTGCCGTAATAATTCACTAAAATTCTCAAACCGTAATTTTATGCTAAACTTTAAAAAAACTATCATTAATTTATGGCAAAATCATCAAACCATTACATCCTAATACTTTGTGGTGGTACTGGACCCAGACTTTGGCCATTATCCCGCGCCAATCACCCCAAACAATTTTTAAAAATATTAGATCAAAAATCCTTATTACAACAAACAGTAAATCGGTTTAAAAAATTTATCCCGCCCAAAAATATTTTTGTTATCAGTAATAAAAAATATAAAAACGAGTTAAAAAAACAACTAAAATCACTGGTACCCACATCAAATATAATATTTGAACCCGAAAAAAAGAATACTACCATGGCCTTTATTTACGGTAGTGCCATAATAAAAAATATCAACCCACAGGCGATAATAACCGCTGCCCCTTCAGACCACTTTATTGGCAAAATCAGTTCTTTCAAAAAGGATGTCGACAACGTTTACAATATCGCTTCAAACACTGATTCTATTGTTACAATCGGTATAAAACCAACATATCCCAATCCGGCTTTTGGCTACCTACTCCCCGGTGATAAAAAAACAAAATTTTACCCCGTACTTAAATTTATCGAAAAACCGTCGGTTATCGATGCCAAAATTTTAATTAATAAAAACGCCCTGTGGAATTCCGGAATTTATACATTTAGTATCAATTCTTTAACCAATCAGTTGGCTAATTACAATTCGGATTTTTTTCGTATTTTTAAAAAATTAGAAGAATCAATTAATAAAACGACCGTAATTGATAAACTCTATAAATTGGCAAAAAACATACCATTTGACAAAGCCATCTCTGAAAAATCTTCCAAATTAACAACCATTATTGCAACGTTCGAATGGAGTGACATAGGTGAATGGCAATCAATTTACCAACAATTATTTAAAGACAAAAACGGTATCGCCAAAATCAACCGCCAAAGTCAATACGTATCTGCCAATTCAACTAATTGCCTTATATCTGCCTCAAATTCAAAATTAGTTGGTTTGGTCGGTCTTAACAATTTGGCTATAATTGATACTGCCGACTCGTTATTAGTATGCAATTTGAATGATAGCTTTTCGGTTAGAAACCTGGTCACTCAAATCGTCTCCGATCCCAAATTAAAAAAATATTTTTTAAATAACAATGATTAACGAACATTCCAGTAAATTGTTTTTGAAACAACGAATTTTTCTGTTTATTGTATTTAAGCGATTAATCGATATATTAGGATCATTGTTTTTACTATTATTTTTTTCACCAATATTAATACCAGTCGCCATTTTAATTAAATTTACATCAAAAGGACCAATAATCTTTCAACAAAAACGGGTTGGCTGTAATAGCCACCAATTCCTAATGTACAAATTCAGATCAATGTATATTGGTAATAACGATTTATTGCTCAAAGATAATTATCCTGAATTATGGAATAAGTATAAAAATTCTGACTGGAAATTACCAATGAATGAAGATCCCAGAATTACTCCCATCGGTAAATTTATCAGGGCTACATCAATCGATGAAATGCCTCAATTTATCAATGTGTTAAAAGGTGAGATGAGTTTGGTTGGCCCCAGAGCTTATCGTGAAGAAGAATTACGAGAATATGAAAATAAGTACCCCAAAGCCAAGGAAAATATCAAAATTATTCGTACCGCCAAACCGGGAATCACCGGTCTCTGGCAAACATCGGGCAGAAATGAATTAAGTTTTGAAAAAAGAGCCCAACTTGATGCCAATTATATAAAAAACAGATCATTTAGACAAGAAATTTTTATTTTACTCAAAACTCCGTTCTCAATGATTTCCAGATGGTAAAATCTTTTTTTATCATTTAAACTGTTATATGCTAGAAATTCCAAATTTGTCACCACGTAGCACAACTGCCCCAAATACCAATATTGATCAGGCTCCTGTCAGTGAACCACTGTCTGCCCCAGTTAAAGTTAATAAACGTCTTCCTAAAATTTTATTGAAACTTTTATTATTTACTACACTTTTTATTACGATAGTAGCATTATCCGGATTCTTTTTTGTTTATCTCCCCGGCAAAAAAATCTATACTCAAGCTCAAGGTTTAAATGCCGACATTGATCGTCTAAAACTGGCTGTTTCCAACAAAGATCTTAAAGACATAAAGGATCAAATGTCTAATTTAAAAACAAAATTGGACAATCTTCATATGTCATATAACAAGTTTTCTTATTTTAAATTAATACCCAAAATAAAAGATTATTACAATGATGGTCAGATATTTTTTGACATCGGTAACAACAGTATCGATGCCGGTAAAATTGTAATCGAGGCGATAGAACCGTATCAGGATTTCCTGGGATTAAAAGGGTCTGCTACTAGTAGTGCTAAAACCACCGAAGATCGGATTGCTTTTTTAACCCAATCAATCGAAAGTTTACTGCCACATATGGATAGTGTTGAAGAAAAAATTAGTAAAATTGATAGTTCATTATCACAGATTGATCCCTCACGTTATCCTGACGAATTTAAAGGCATCCAAATTAAATCAAACCTGCTTAAATCCAGAGAAATTGTTTCTCAAGCCAGTCAATTAGTCAAAAACAGTAAACCGATATTGTCAAAAACATCTTGGCTATTGGGAAAAGATAAACCCAGAAATTATCTTGTTATCTTTCAAAATGATGGTGAATTAAGACCGAGCGGGGGATTTTGGACTGCTTACGCCACTATCAAAATAGACAAAGGAAAGGTAATTCCCGGTGCTGCTAGTAATATTTACGATTTAGACGACAAACTTCAAAGTACCACACCCGCCCCCCGGTTAATTAAAAGTTATCACATCAATGTGCCTTATTTAAATTTACGGGATAGTAACTTGTCACCTGATTTTCCAATAGACGCCCAAATATTTCTGGATTCTTATTATAAAGCTGCTGGTAAAAAAGAAACATTTGATGCTGTAATTGCACTTGATACTAACGTCTTGGTTGACTTAGTTAAAGTCTTGGGCAAACTAGATACCAGAGTCGGTACTTTTACCACAGAACCCGATAAAAGATGTGACGGTTGTCCAAAAATAATTTATGACCTTGAATGGATTTCTGGTCGACCTCGTAATTTTATTGAAAAAGACCGCAAGGGATTTCTTGGCCCAGTGATGCAGGCTCTATTAGCCAACGCCTTAGGATCTGAAAAATCAAAAATGCCACTTCTCGGTGAAGCTTTTTTTAATAATATTATTCAAAAACATATTTTGTTTTATTTCCCCGATCCCGAAATTCAAAAAGCAGCCGTTTTGGCCAACATTTCTGGTCAAATTACAGCAACTGACAACAATATCGATTATTTTCATTTAAATGATGCAAATTTCGCCTCAGCCAAAAGCAATATTTTTATCCGTCAAAAAATTAAGCATGAAATAACAACTAAAAACGGAAAAGTTGAACATAAAATAAATATTACTTATACCAATCCCAGTCCGGCTAGTAACTGTAATCTCGAAAAAGGTGATTTGTGTTTAAATGCACCTAAATACAGAAATTTATTCCGTTTTTATGTTTCCCCAAATAGTCAGTTAATCAAAATGACCGGTTCGGAAATTGAGCCCCTTACTTACGATGAGTTAGGTAAAAAAGTGTTTGAAGGTTTTTATGGCAACAAATATCCGTTATACGCCAAAGCCAGCGCCAAAACTTCTATCCAATACACTTCAAGTATCCCTCCATCACCCAACTATACCCTTTTATTACAAAAACAACCGGGAACTAAACCAGTCGATTATGAACTTTGGATCAATGGCAAACAGCAGGAAACCTTTAGTTGGGTCAGCGATAAAACTATCAAGCTGTCTCTCTGATGGAACGCTATCGTAACACTTCGGGTATTATTATAAAAATCAAGACTGTCAAAGAGTCGGACCTTCTGGTTACTTTACTTACCAGTGATATGGGTAAAATTAACGTATTGGCCAAAGGTGCCAAAAATATCAAAAGTAAACGGTTGGGTAGTCTGCAACTTGGCAATACTGTCAAAATACATTTATACCAAAAAAATGAGTTTCTGTGGCTATCGGAAATATCTACAATTACCCAGTTTTTAAGAGACAAGAAGAATTTAACACAATTAAATCTACTATTTTATTTTTTGGAAATATTAAATGAAATTGTTGCTGACAATCAACATCTTGAAGGCATTTTTCCAATTGTTTCTAATTTAATTCAATCAATCAATGATAATCATTTTGAAAAATTTATTCAAAACGAAATCGCTTTTATTCAAATTCTGGGCTTTGGTCTGCCTGACAAAATCACCGTTTTATATCAACAAAAAAAATATACCGATTGTCAGCAATTAATAAAACACCATCTGGAATCAATTATTGAAAAACCGCTACATAGCAATAAACTTTTTAGTTAATGTTAAAATATATATTAATTTTACTTAACTATGCCAGACCAAAATAACGACACAGTCAATCAAATTGTTTCTCTGTGTAAACGACGGGGAATCATTTATCAGAATAGCGAAATATACGGAGGAGTTCAGGGTTTTTACGATTACGGTCCTATCGGATCCTTAATGAAAAAAAACTGGAAAGATTTATGGATCCGTGACAACGTCACTCGACGATCCGATGTAGTACTTATTGACGGTTCAATAATTACTCACCCAAAAGTCTGGGAAGCCTCAGGACATATAAAAAATTTTAATGACGAGTTGGTTGAATGTAAAAAATGTCACCATCGCTTCCGTCCCGATCTAATCAACCATGTTGAAAAATGTCCCGATTGCGAAGGTGAATTGACTAAACCTAAAAAATACAACCTAATGTTTAAAACAGAAATCGGGGTAGTTGAAAATGAAACTGAAACTGCCTATCTAAAACCTGAAGCCTGTCAAACTATCTACCTCGATTTCAAAAATATTGTCGATTCATGCAGAGTAAAGATACCCTTTGGTATTGCCCAAATCGGTAAAGCTTTTAGAAACGAAATTACTCCTAAAAATTTTCTTTATCGTACCCGGGAATTTGAACAGTGGGATATTCAATATTTTGTAAATCCGAATGAGATGGACAAATGGTACGAATATTGGAAAGAGGAGCGAATGAATTGGTACCAAAAATTATTTAGAGATACTTCCAAACTTCGATTCCGTCAACATGCCAAAGACGAGCTGGCTTTTTATGCTCAAAAAGCTTTCGATATTGAATTTAATGCCCCGTGGGGATGGGCTGAAATGGAAGGTATCCATTGGCGATCTGATTACGATTTAAGTCAGCATTCTAAGTTTAGTAGCCAAGACTTAAGTTACCAAGATCCGTTAACTTTAAAAAAGTATATTCCCTGGATCACTGAATGCTCCGGAGGAGTAGACCGCAGCTTTTTCTTCATATTACTGGATAGTTATTGCCAAGAAAAACTGGAAAATGGTGATATTCGAACTGTTTTAAAAATAAATCCTCTGATATCCGCTTATAAAATGTGTGTAATCCCACTTGCTTCAAATAAACCTGAACTAATCAAAAAATCAAAAAGTATTTATGACAAACTAATTAAAAATTATTCAGTTGATTGGGACGATTCCAGTAATATCGGTAAAAAATACCGTCGTCAGGATGAAATCGGCACCCCTTGGTGTTTGGTTGTCGATTTTCAGACATTAGAAGACAATACTGTTACCATCCGGGACCGTGACACTATGTCCCAAATTAGAATTTCAGTCGATGAAGTTGACAGTTGGCTATCGGACAAACTAAAATCCTGATATGAAAATAAAATATTTACTCCCAATTATTCTTTTTTCGACCGGTTTATTATTAAGCAGTTGTGGCACCAAACCGATCTCTAAAACAACGCCGACCCCATTACCCAAAATTGTCGAAATGCCTGTTGCCGATAGACCGCTTATAAGTCTGGTTCCACGCGATGATGGACATATGTTGTTTCTTAAATTTAGCGGAATTCCCAATTATGTCTCTCAAATAGAATACGAAATTCTTTACAATGCAGTTGATGAAGGAATTGAAATTGAAAAAGGAGTCGGTGATACTATTAAAGAAATTACGCCAACACTTGAAAGAAAAATCTTGCTAGGAACTGAATCCTGTACCAATGGCTGTAAATACAAATATGATACCGGTGTTGTTGGTGGTACATTATCAGTAAGTTTCATCGACAAAAACGGTCAGACTTCTACATTCGAAACCCAATTCTCACTCAAATCAACTGCCGAAATTATCAAAGAGGGAGAAATTAAATTAAACGTTGATAATTTTAGCGTTAAACCTAAAACTAAACTTACCGGAAAAGATTTTTATCTGCTGATGGCCAATTTTCGTGGTGGATACTCAATATTTAGCAACAGCAACAATTCTTTGGCCGGTGATTACCCGAAACCATAATGGATTTTCATACCCCGGTTTTAGTTAAGGAATCAATAGATATACTTAATGTTCTTCCTGGTTCTAATTATATCGACGCCACTGTCGGTAACGGTGGCCACAGCTTGGAAATACTAAAACTTGGTGGTATTGTTTACGGTCTTGATCAGGATCCTGTTAATCTGTCAATTGCTACCAGTCGAATCAGCGCTGCTGGTTTTAAAGATAAGTTTTATCCAATTAATGCCAATTTCAATCAACTGACCAAATTGTACGGTAACATAATTCCCAAAAACATAAGTGGAACAATGTTTGATCTTGGATTAAGTATGGGACAACAAAAATCTACCGGACGTGGGTTCTCGTTTAATGACGATCAATCACTCGATATGCGACTTGATCACAAAACCCAATTTATAACCGCCGAAGAAGTTATTAACACCTATTCTTTTACAGATCTTTACAATCTTTTTAGTAAGTTGGCACAGGAAAAATTTAGTAAACCGATAATTAATAAAATCATCGCCGAGAGACAAAGACAACCAATTAAAGACAGCCAAAGACTGGCAAATATAATTAGAGAATTTTACAAACATAAAAATATCAAAACTAAGATTGATCCCAGTACTAAAATAATGCTAGCGTTACGAATTTATGTAAACAACGAAATCGACAATTTAAAAACCGCTTTAAATTCTTCTTTAGACTTTCAATCAAACTGCATAGTTGTAATTATCAGCTTCCATTCTGGCGAAGACAGAATAGTCAAACAATTTATCCGCAACTATGCAATCACCGGCAAAGTCATCGCTCTAAATTCAAAACCAATATATCCTAAACCCGAAGAAATTATTCGAAATCCATTATCCAGATCAGCAATCCTTAGATCGTATAAAATTAAATAATGAAGCTTAGATATTTAATTGCCATCACTCTTGGCACATTTATTTTTCAAATACTTTACTCCATCAATTTTTCATTAAAAATTGTAGACGAAAACCAGTCTTACAACCAAAATCAGACTAAATACACCGAACTTTTTATTAAAAACCAGGAATTACAAAACTTGTATTATCAATTTTCGTCTATTAATAATATTGAAAAAATTGTCAAAGAACAAAATTTACAAAATATATCCAATACTATTAATTTAAATAATTAAGTGGTTATATCCAGAGTAAAAATATTAACCTCCACCTTTGGCTTATGTTATTTAATAATATTACTTAGATTTTTTTATTGGCAAATTATTAAAAATCCCGAACTTAATCAGAAAGTAATAAATCAAAATTACAAACCGGGAATTATTTTACCGGTTCGGGGTAAAATATTTGATTCCGCCAACAAACCTCTTGTTCTTAATCAGGATTATTACCATTTGTCTCTTTATAAACCGGAGATAAAAAATATCAATGATCAAATAACTGAAATAATTAATATTACACCGGATATTAACGAAGAAAATAAATTTCTTCTTGAAAAATTCAAAAATAATGACAACCTCAAATGGATCGTTTTAAAACACAATTTTACGTATCAACAAAAGTTAAAATTGATTAAACCGGGTCTAAATTTTACCAAAATAAGTACTAGATTTTATCCGGAAGGCAGTTTGGCTCAAAATATATTGGGTTTGACTACTATCGATAGTGTCGGCAACTTAATCTCAAATTGGGGGCTTGAAAATTATTACCAAAAACAACTCCGCGGGAAAAAAGGCTACGTTTGGGGAATCAAAGATGCAAACGGAGAAACAATACTATCAAAATCCGGCTGGCAAACCGAAGCCGTTAACGGTCGTAATTTAATTACTTCGATCAATCGCCAAGTTCAATATTTAGTCGAAAAAACATTAGAAAAAGGTGTAATAAGTTTCGATGCCGATTCCGGCTCAATTACCATAATGAAACCGGATACCGGATCTATTATTGCCATGGCTAGTTTTACCGCTACTTCTTCAGCCACAGCCAGCGCCTCTAAAAACCCAGTCATATCGGACTTGTTCGAACCAGGTTCAATTTTTAAACCACTGGTTGTATCAATGGCTCTCGATACTAAGTCAATAAATTCTAATTATATCTGTGATAAATGTGATAGGCCAATTCAAATTGGTCAATATTCCATCAGCAATTGGGATAATTCTTTTCATCCTCAAACTGACTTAAAAGACATAATTAAAAATTCGGACAATATCGGAATGAGTTATATTATCAGCCAATTAGGCTTAGATAATTTTTTAAACTATTTTAATTTACTAGGTCTAAACCGCAAAACTGGCATTGATCTTCAGGGAGAAGCTAAACCATTTATTAAAACATATTGGCCGGAAATTGATTTAGCCACCGCTTCATTCGGCCAGGGTTTTGCTATAACTCAATTACAAATGCTTCATGCTTTTAATGTAATTGCCAACAATGGAATTAAAAATACACCGCATATTGTTGAATATTTTGATAACGGTAAAACTAAATTATCAAATAATTTACCCCCACCGGTTACGATTTTTAACCTAAATACAATTAAAGAAATAAAAAGTATCTTAAAATATGCCGTCGAAAATGGAGTTGTTGCAAAAATAAAACCATCTAACATTGAAGCGTGTGCTAAAAGCGGGACATCTCAAATTGCAATTAAGGGTGGTTATTCCGATTCATCTACTATTGCTTCGTACGTCGGTTTTAGCCCTTGTGATAATCCTAAATTTACTATGATCGTTACCATAAATAACCCTAAAAGTTCTCCGTGGGGTTCCAGCACCGCTGCTCCAATATGGTACGAGCTGGCATCTGAACTAACAACTCTGTTATAATTTCCTAATCCCTAACAATTATGTTATCAAAATACCGTATTCAGCGACTAAAAAATATTTTTTGGCATTTACCTAAAAGCATTTTCTACAATTTTTATTATCGTTTTCCGTCAAAGAAATTGACTTTAATCGGTATCACCGGAACTGACGGCAAAACTACCACTTCTAATTTAATTCACAAATCATTACTTGAAGCCGGTATAAAATCAGGTCTAATTTGTACTTTGGGTGCGAAGATAGGGAATAAAGATATAAATATCGGCCTTCACACTACTTCCCCGGATTCATCTCAGGTTCAAAAATTACTCCGCCAAATGGTTGATGAAGGACTTACCCACGCTGTAATCGAAGTAACCGCTCACGCTATTGATCAATTCAGGTTCAATGGTTGTCATTTTCACATCTCCGGCATTACCAACATTTCCCACGAACACCTGGATGATTTCAGAAACATTGATTTATATACACGTACAAAAAGTAAACTATTAAAAGATTCAGATATCGCTATTTTAAACAAAGACGATCAATC